>JBKJOD010000032.1:0-3989 GCA_046593245.1 Phycisphaerales bacterium | reverse complement strand
CGGGGCGGCGGATGAAGGAGATCCACTCGCGGATGAGGTCCTGCCCAGCGCGGTCCTCCGGGTGGGCCTTCCCCGCGATGATGAGCTGCACCGGACGGTCGGCTTGGCTCAAGATGCGGAGCAGGCGGTCGCGGTCGTGCAGCAGCAGGTCGGGCCGCTTGTAGGTTGCGAAGCGACGCGCAAAGCCGAGGGTGAGCGCATCGGGATTGAAGAGGTGTTTGGCGGCTTCGACCTCGTCCGGTGAAGCACCGGATGCGGAGAGCTGCTTTGATAGGCGGCCGCGTGCGTATTCGACGAGCGTCTTGCGCACGGTGGCGCGAAGAGCCCAGATCGTGGCATCCGGCACGCCGCGGATCTTCTGCTCCAGGTTGGTTGCAGTTCCTTGCCAGCGGTCCTTGCCGCACGCGTCGGTCCACAGGTCGTCGGCGTGGGCGGAATCCCACGTCGGCATGTGGACGCCGTTGGTGATATGCCCGATGGGCACCTCATCCTCCGGCCAGCGCGGGAAGAGCGGCTCGAAGAGGTGGCGGCTCACCTGTCCGTGGAGACGGCTGACGCCGTTGACCGCTCCGCTGCCGCGGACGGCGAGGTAGGCCATGTTGAAGGGTTCGGAGTTGTCGTCGGGGTTCTGGCGGCCGAGTGTCAGAAGATCGTGGAGGGAAATGCCGAGTCTCTCCTTGGCGTAGGAGCCCAGAGAGTGCTCGATCAGCGCCGGCGGGAATCGATCGAACCCGGCGGCTACGGCCGTGTGGGTCGTGAAGAGATTGCCGGCGCGAGTCGCGGTCAGCGCCACGTCGAACGGTGTGGAAGTCTCCTTCATGAAACTTTGGGCTCGCTCAAGCACGGCGAAGGCGGCGTGCCCCTCGTTGAGATGGCAGACCTCCGGATGGATGTCGAGCGCTTCGAGCAGTCGCCATCCACCGATCCCAAGGAGGATCTCCTGCTTGAGCCGCAAGTCCGGGCCACCGCCGTACAACTGGCTGGTGATGCCTCGATCAGCGGAGTTGTTGGCAGGGTCATTGCTGTCCAGCAGGTATAACATCGCGCGGCCGACCTGTGCTTTCCACGCGCGCAACCAGACGGAGTAGCCGGGGAGGGCGATCTCGAGGCGCAGCAGCTTGCCATCGGGCAGTCGAATGGGCGAGATCGGGAGCTGCTCAGGGTCATTGTGCGGGTACAGCGCCTCTTGCCCGCCGTTCTTGTCGATCACCTGGCGGAAGTAGCCCTGCTGGTAGAGAAGCCCAACGCCGACCACGGGAACGCCCAGGTCGCTAGCGGCCTTGAGCTGATCGCCCGCGACATTCCCGAGTCCGCCCGAGTAAATGGGCAACGATTCGCTGAGCATGAACTCCATGCTGAAGTACGCGACGCGGGTCAGGGCGGTCTTGGCATGTTCCTGCTGGAACCAGGCGGGCGCGGCCATCCGTTGATGCCGCATCTTCGCCAAGGAGTCCAGGTCCTTGCGGAAAGCCGGATCGGCCAACAGGCGAGAAATCTGGTCGCGTGATGTCGCGTTCAGTACGGCCCAGGGATTGTTGGTTGCTGTCCAGAGGTCCGGATCGAGCGTCCGCCACACCTTGTCGGCTGCGTGATTCCAGCATGATCGCAGGTCGAGCGACATCTCCTTCAAGAAAGCGAATCCGTCCCTATCCGTCGGAGTCACGGTGGCGACCGGTGGGTTGGAAGCGGGCGCGGGGGCGGCGGGGGCTGGGGGAGTTGGAGAGTTCTTGCTCATGAGTTGGCTTTCGACGATGTTGAGTTCAGAGCGCTGGTCACAATGGCCTGGGCCTCATCGATGATGCGCTGCAAATGTGCGGGACCGTTGAAACTCTCGGCATAGATCTTGTAGATGCTTTCTGTGCCGGACGGGCGGGCCGCGAACCACCCGCTCTTGGCAACCACTTTCAATCCGCCGATGGGAGCATTGTTGCCGGGAGCCCGCGTGAGCTTGGCGGTGATGGCCTCACCCGCGAGCGTCGATTCCTTGACGGCCTCGGGGGAGAGCTTGGCGAGCATCGCCCGTTGCTCGGCGGTGGCGGGGGCATCGATGCGCGTGTAGTCCGATGCGCCGAACTCGGCCGTGAGTTTGCGGAAGTGCTCGCCCGGGTCTTTGCCGGTGCGGGCGGTGATCTCGGCCGCGAGCAGGTCCATGATCGGGCCATCCTTGTCCGTCGTCCACACGGCACCATCCAGCCGCAGAAAGCTCGCCCCGGCGCTCTCCTCCCCCCCGAAGCACATCGAGCTGTCGAACAACCCGGGCGCGAACCACTTGAAGCCCACGGGAACTTCACAAAGCGTGCGCCCGAGCTTCTTGACCACCATGTCGATGAGACTGCTGCTGACGACCGTCTTGCCGATGGCGGCGTTCGCGGGCCACCGCGGACGGTGGGTGAGCAGATACCCGATCGCGACGGCAAGGTAGTGGTTGGGTTGCATCAGCCCGGCGGCGGGCGTGACGATGCCGTGCCTGTCCGCATCGGGGTCGTTGGCGAATGCAAGGCGATACTGGTCCTTCATCTTGATGAGGCGTGCCATCGCGTATGGACTGGAACAATCCATCCGGATCTTGCCATCGTGGTCCACCGTCATGAACGAGAACGTCGGGTCGAGCTTGGGATTCACATCCGTGATATCCAGCTTGTAGATTGAACTGATCGGCTCCCAGTACGGCTGGGAAGCGCCCCCGAGCGGGTCCACCCCCAGCTTCAGACCCGCGTGTCGGATCGCGTCCATGTCCACCACGTTGCGAAGGTCGTTCACATACGGCAGGATGAAGTCTTCCGCGTGCGTGGATGACGCCTTGAGCGCGGCGGCGATCGGCAGGCACTTGACTCCCTTGTTGCCTCCTCGCAACAGCTCATTCGCCCGGTCCTGCACCCATTGGGTGATGTCGGTATCGGCCGCGCCGCCGTTGGTCGAGTTGTACTTGAAGCCGCCATCGTCGGGCGGATTGTGCGAGGGTGTGATGACGATGCCATCGGCAAGGCCCGCGTTCTGCCCGGCTCGCCCGCGATTGTGGACGATAATGGCGTGCGAGATGACGGGCGTCGGCGTGACGCCGTCTCCGGGCTGGATGACCGTCTCGACGCCGTTGGCAGCGAGCACCTCCAGCGCGGTGCGCTGGGCCGGAGCCGAGAGTGCGTGCGTGTCCTTTCCCATGTAGAGCGGCCCGGAGATGCCTTTGGAGCTGCGATACTCGCAGATCGCCTGCGTGATGGCGAGGATGTGCGACTCGGTGAACGTGCCGCGCATCGAAGACCCGCGGTGGCCGCTGGTGCCGAAGCTCACGAGCTGCGTTGGATCCGCCAGGTCCGGCTTCCGCTGGTAGTAGTCCCGCTCAAGGCGCGATAGGTCTACCAGGAGTTCTTTGGGTGCCGGTTTGCCGGCGAGCGGGGAGACTGCTGTTGCCATGCTGTGTGTCCTCCGGGCTTGCTGGATAGTAACAAACGTGGGAGATACCTATGGGATGGTCGCCTCGGGTGTCGACGCCCGGCGTGGTTGACCGGGCACCAGGGAGAGGTTGCTCGTCATCACATAGACCACCATCAAGGCGACCATCACCACAACAACGCCCCAGACCCGCCAATCCCGGTGTGCGTTCCTCCACTTGAAGCCGTCAGGTTTGTTGTGCCTCATGCGCTCGTGTTCTGCGTGCACGTGTTTCTCTGTCTGTGTGCTCATGGTCTACCTTTGAGTCGGACGGTCTTGAACTGCGGCTCAACGCTCGATTGCGAGTCCCATCACCCCTTCCCGAACTTCAGCACCCGCGCTGAACACGGCGGAAGGTCCAGACGGAGCATGGACCCGTCGCAGGCCACCCGCTCCTTGCTCAGGAGTTCAAGGCACGGATGCGGCCCCGGTTTGGAAAGGAATGAAGAGAGGTCTACGTCGATCTGCTGCGGGCTGCGGATATCGAAGTTGCACACGACCAGGAAGCCCACCGCCTGCTGTCCATCGTCGGAGCGAAACGCGGCGAGCACGGCGGGATG
>JBKJOD010000191.1:0-3333 GCA_046593245.1 Phycisphaerales bacterium | reverse complement strand
CTCGCCCGCACCAAGTACGACCTTGAGATGATCGAGGAGGTTGGCTTCTGCTCCGGCATCGAGAACTACTCGCGCTTCTTCGACGGCCGCAAGCCCGGCGAGCGGCCGTACACGCTGATGGACTACTTCGACTTCGCGCCGCCGGGTCCGGCGGGCTCCATGACTCCGCAGCAATCCGCGGCCGCCGCCGCGAGCGAGCGCCCCAACTTCCGCGACTGGCTCTGCATCATCGATGAGAGCCACGTCACCACGCCGCAGATCCACGCGATGTTCAACGGCGACCAGAACCGCAAGCGCGTGCTGGTGGACCACGGCTTCCGCCTCCCCAGCGCGATGGACAACCGCCCGCTCACCTTCCCCGAGTTTGAGAGCATCGCCCCGCGCCTGATGTTTGTTTCGGCGACTCCCAGCAAGTACGAACTCGAAAAATGCAAGGGCGTCGTGGCCGAACAGGTCATCCGCCCGACCGGCCTGCTGGACCCGATCATCGAAGTCCGCCCCGCACAAGGGCAAGTCGCGGACCTGCTGCTGCGCTGCAAGGAACGCGCCGCCAAGGGCGAGCGCGTCCTCGTCACCGCCCTCACCAAACGCCTCTGCGAAGACCTCACCACTTATCTCGACGAGCAGGGCGTGCGCGTCCGCTACCTGCACAGCGAGATCGAAACCCTCGAACGCATGGAGATTCTCACCGATCTCCGGGAGGGCAAGTACGATGTGCTCGTCGGCGTGAACTTGTTGCGTGAAGGCCTCGATCTTCCCGAGGTCTCGATGGTCTGCATCCTCGACGCGGACAAGGAGGGCTTCCTGCGCTCGGCGACGTCGCTCATCCAGCAGATGGGCCGCGCGGCGAGAAACTCCGGCTCGCTCGTGGTCATGTACGCAGACAAGGTGACGCCATCCATGGACATGGCGATCAAGGAAACTGAGCGTCGCCGCGTCAAGCAGCTCGCGTACAACGCGGAGCATGGCATCACGCCCACCACGATCGTCAAGGGCATCCGGCGCGGTTTGGAAGCCGAGCTCAAGGCCCGCCGCACCGCCCAGAGCGCGGTCGCCGCCGGCGAGACGGAATACGAGTCCAGCGAACTCATCATGATGCTCGAAGAGGAGATGCTCGAAGCCGCCCAGAACCTCGACTTCGAGAAAGCCGCTCGCTTGCGCGATCAGGCGAAAAAGCTCAAGGCCACCCCCGGCAAGCAAAAGGTCCGCCGCTCCGATGTGCAGGGCGACGGCAATGGCCGCGGCTCCGGCGGCGAGCGCCGCGCGGGAATGCCCGGCGTCCGTGCGAACAAGAAATCCAAGAAGTGGAAGAAGGGGAGCGAGAAGGGTTGAGTGGCGGCACATGAGCTGGAAAGGTCATGCCACGCGACGCGAATGCTGGGGCGGAGAGTCAAAACCGCCGATTATCTACTGCACCAGCAATGAACCGACTTCTCTGTACCAGTTCCGATGCGATCAGCGAGCAATCGCTCCCCCCGCGCACCCGCGAGCGCGGCGGCCCCGCCCGCGTCCTCTTTCTGCACGGCATGGAAGTTGGCTTCTCGACAACGACTGCCAACCTGGAGCACTTCGCCGCGATGCGCCCGGATATCGATGCCGTGCACGTCCGCCTCGCCATGCCCGCCTGGCTACGTCTCGCATGCAAACAGCTCCCCGTGCCAGTCGGTGAACTTGATTATCGATACCTCCGACACATGCTCTTCTGGCGCATCTATCTGCACGGCCTTCTCGGCCCGGGAAGAAAACTCCCGCTCGATCGCTTTGATGTCGTCCACATCACCACCCAGCAGCGTGCCCTCATCGTGCGGGACTTTCGACGGCCCGGAAAGAACCCAACGAACACCAAGTTCGCCATCAATCTGGACGCCACGCTGCGCAACTGGGAATCCATGCGCGGCCTGCGCCGCCTCGCCCCGACCATCGACTGGTCGATGGAGGGCCGCATCCTTCGCAGCGCGGACATGCTGGCATGTGCAACGGAGTGGGTCGGCAACTCCTGCGAACAGGAATACGGAGCCGCCCGGGAACGCATTGTCATACACAAGCCGTGCGCGCGGATTGAAGCACCGCCGGACATCCGGCTCGCAGGGTCGGACCATGCACGTTCGGGAAACCCACTCCGCATCATCTTCATCGGCGGCAACTGGATCGACAAAGGCGGGCCACGCCTGCTGAGCTGGCACCAGCAGCGATGGGCGGAGAAGGCCGAACTGCACGTTGTCTCCGCAAGCGCGCCAACAAACTCCTCAGCGAAGAATGTCTTCTGGCACGGCAAAGTTCCGCACACGCGGCTCATGACCGAACTGCTTCCATCGATGGACCTCTTCGTCGTCCCCACAAAGTGGGACACCTTTATGATTGCCGCACAGGAGGCGCAAGGAGCCGGCGTACCCGCCGTCACCACCCGCACCGGCGGCGTCAGCGAGTGCGTCGCGGACGGCGTGTCCGGGTATTTGTGCGATCATGCAGAATCTAGTGACTACATCGCGTCCGTCGAGCGATTGATGAGCGACCCCGCACTTCACCAGCGGATGAGCCGCGCGGCCCGGGAGCACGCTCGAACGAATCTGAACGCCGACACATGGCACAACCATTTGCTGGATCAACTGGCCGGTCTGGCGAATGGACGCTCGCTGCACCGACGCCCGGTTGGAGTTCAAGGAGTGGCCTGAGCAAGCCGATACACCGTGTTCGTGTGAATGACAGCCGGTCGGGGCATCTAGCATGTTGACTGGGACTGGCTCCAGCAACCGGAGATCGAATCAATGTCGGTAACGCGCGTGCATAGCAACGTCTTTTCCTGGGGCTGGGACCTTCTCAAGGAGAAGGAACGGTACAAGGACTGGGGAAGCTGGATGGTCAACGCGCGGAACCGTGTGATCATGATCACAAAAAAGGATCGTCCGCGAGTCAAACCGATCCGGAAAGTGAACTACCGCGGACTTGACGCGCCGGTCTATGTGCGACTTGGAAGCCCGGACCTGTGGGTCCTCGATGAGCTCTTCAACAGCGACGAATACAGCGTCGTCGTCAAGACCGAGATGGGTGATGTGCGTCAGATCGTCGATCTGGGCGCGAACGCCGGTATGTCGATCCGTTTCTGGCTGACGCGCTGGCCCGAGGCCCGCGTGATCGGCGTGGAGCCGGACGAACTCAACTACCAAGTGGCCCGCCTGAACGCGGACCAGCACCGCGGCGGAAAAAACGTGCAGCTGGTTCAGACCTGCGTGGCCGGTCGCGAGAAAACGGTGACACTCGATCGCACACACCACGAGTCGATGTACGCAATGACCGATGCCGCGCCCGATACGAACGCGAGCGGCGGCGGCATGC
>JBKJOD010000184.1:0-3546 GCA_046593245.1 Phycisphaerales bacterium | reverse complement strand
AATGCCCCCCGAAGGACTCGAACCTTCGACCCGCTGATTAAGAGTCAGCTGCTCTACCAACTGAGCTAGGGAGGCCAAAATGTGGCACGGCGCGGCGGGGTCGGGGACCGACCGTTTGGCGGCGTGGGAGGGGAGTTTATCCGGTCCTTGGTGCGGGTCTAGTGTAATAGCACCCTGTCGGATGCGGAATGTTGACCAAAGGGGGGTGGTTTCCTAGGGTTCACGTCCCGTTTGGCGGAGTTTTGCTCTGCTCGTGGGCTTCGGCGGCCTGTGCCGGTGCTCTCGTCTTTCACTCGTGAGTCTTAGCTGTTTCGCCCAGGCCGGCGCGGCACGCACCCCGGATGTGACCTTCCATGCAACCATGTTTCCGTCAGAGCCACGGTCGCAGCCGTCGTCGTCGTTCGCACCACGCTCTCAAGCCGGTTCAGGTCGGCGTTTGCCCGCTCTCGGGCATGCCCAAGGCCCATCATCGCGCGTGTCGCGAGTCTGGCTATGTCCGTGCCGGTCTGAAGATCAGCGTCCCGAAGCTCGGCATCGGCGTTGACAAGAACTAACCCAGAGGGTGAGCGATGCGCATCGCCGTCGACGCCATGGGCGGCGACCATGCCCCGGACGCCATTGTCCGAGGATGTGCCGACGCCCTCCCTGATCTTCCGCCGGGCGACCAGCTTGTTCTGGTCGGTCGTCGTCATGACATTCAAGAGCTGCTCAGCGAACGCGGCGTGAGCGTCTCGGATCCGCGCATCGAGATTGTCCACTGCGATGAGGTCATCGGGATGGATGAGTCTCCGGTGGACGCGGTCCGCGCGAAGAAGAACTCGTCGATCGTGGTCTCCGCGCAGATGGGCTCATTCCGGGCCGCGGAGAAGCGGTGCGATGTCGTGCTCTCCGCTGGCAACACCGGCGCGTGCGTCTCGGCGGCGACGATGCAGATGAAGCGGTTGCGCGGCGTGCATCGGCCGGGAATCGCCGTCACGTTTCCCGCGTTTCACGGGCCGGTGGTGCTCTGTGACGCGGGCGCGAATCCGGAGCCGCGGCCGAGCCATCTTTGGCAATATGGATTGATGAGCGAGGTGTTCAGCCGCACGGTGCTGGGGATCAAGAGCCCGCGGGTGGCGCAGATGAACATCGGATCGGAAGAGGGCAAGGGCGGGTCGCTGATCAATCAGGTGCACGAGCTGTTCAAGGCGACGCCGAACATCAACTATGTCGGCTTCATCGAGGGGCGCGACCTGTTCGATGGTGTGGCGGATGTGGTTGTGACCGACGGGTTTGTGGGCAACACGCTGCTGAAGATGGCGGAGGGAATGGCCCGCTCGCTGTTCAAAGCGATCGCGCACGAGATCTTCGAGCACTCGCCGGACCTGGGCCTGCAACTGGAGCCGATCTTCAAGGGCATCTACAAGAAGAATGACTATCACGAGTACGGCGGCGCGCCGCTGCTTGGGGTCAATGGCGTGTATGTGATCGCTCATGGTTCTTCCGAGGCGAAGACGATCAAGAACGCGATTCGCAACAGCCGGCAATACGTTGCCTGCGGCGTCAACGACGCCATCGTCACCCGTCTGGCCGAGGTATCCTCCATCGTCGGCCAGGAGGTGGGGAACGAGCAGGAGTAAGCATGAGCGGGTCCACAGCAGACGGGCACGGCGCAACCGAGAAGCACGCTCCGCGATTTGATCCGGGGTACACCGTCGGTGTCACGATCGTCGGCACGGGCTCGGCGGTTCCGTCGGGCGTCATCACAAACTTCGACCTTGAGAAGGTGATGGATACGTCTGACGAGTGGATCGTGCAGCGCACCGGCATCAAGACGCGGCACAAGATCGACCGGAGCAAGGGCGAGAGCACCTTCTCGCTGGGTGCGAAGGCGCTGCAGAACGCGCTTGAGATGGCGAAGATGCAGCCGACGGAGCTGGACCTGATCTTGTGCGCGACGATGACGCCGGAGATGGGGTGCCCGCCGACGGGTTGCCTGATCGCCAACGCGGTTGGCGCGATCGGGTGCGCGGCGTTTGATATTTCCGGTGCGTGCAGCGGGTATGTGTATGCGCTCAATGTGGCGCACGCGCTGATGCAGACGGGGCAATACAAGAATGTCGCGGTGATCGGATCGGACACGATTACGCCGCTGATGGATTACTCCAACAACGGGCGCACGACGGCGATCCTGTTCGGCGATGGCGCGGGCGCGGCGATCCTTCGCGCGACGGGCGACAAGGGACAGGGAATTCTGGCGCAGACAATCCACGCGGACGGGCGCGGCTGGAAAGAGATTTATATTCCGCACGATGACGGAGACTTTCCGCCGGGCGTCGCGTGTGATCCGGCCAAGATCGGGCATGTACAGATGAACGGCGCGGGCGTGTTCAAGTTCGCTGTCGGCACGTTCCCGGGCGTGATCCAGGAGACGCTGGACAAGGCGGGTGTGAGCGCGGCCGAGGTGGACATGTACGTGTGTCACCAGTCCAACGCGCGGATCCTGAGCGCGGCGCGGGAGCGGTTCGGGCTGCCCGAGGACAAGCTGTATGTGAACATCGACAAGTTCGGCAACACGCTGGCGGCGAGCGTGCCGCTAGTGCTGGATGAGGTGGTGCGCAATGGGCGGATCAAACTTGGGTCCAAGCAGAAGGTACTGTTCGTGGCGTTTGGCGGGGGGTTGACGTGGGGGTCGTGTTTGTGGCAGTTGTGAGAAATCGGCGGCAGCCGCCGGCGCGATGGGGCATGGAATCGGTGGATCACCACGCAATGCTCCTGCGAAGATGAATGAGGGCGAGTCTGTCTGATTGCCGGGAAGGTCGCTATGCGCTGGACCACTTCTCGAACCATCTGCCTGATCATGGGGACTGCGCTTTTGGGCGTGAGTGCGCGGGCGGCATGGATGAGCTTCGACTGGGATCGGCGATTTGAGGTTTGGGTGTCGGAGGTACCGGCGCGGTTCACGGTCGATCCTTTGAGCACGAGCGAGGTTGTGGCGACGCTGCATCACACGTGCGAGGTCGGGCATTCTCAGCAGATTCTGTTGCGAGTCCTGGAGAAGGATGGGACGGCCGCGCCGGAGGAGTTCTGGCCCCGACGCGTGGACGCGCGGATCATGGTTGAGCCAGTTGGGGACTCCGGCGCGTTGCGCGAGATCGAATCCCCGGCGCGGTATTACGACCTTGCGCCGGCGATGGAGCCGGCACAGGGACTGGTGCTTGCCAGTCCGCGATTCGGGCGCAAGGGGGAATATCGATTGCGATTCGCGCTCAACAGTGCGCACGATGCGCCGGCCGGGATGGTGTATGAGATCTCGGTGCGGAATCTGCTATGCGGCATGGAACGGATGCCGGGCTATGTCGCCGGTGTCATCGCAGTCTTCTCGGGGCTGATCGGAATGGCGTTCGCGTTGCCCGCGGGAATGCTGATCGCTCGGGGGAATCGGGTTGGAAGGGAGTGACGCGGAATCGACGGTCCGTTGTAGAGTTGGATGATCGTGAGGGTACGGCGGGGGGGATCGATCTGGAGAGGGCGGTAGCGGATCGGAGAGCAAGTCGACGGTTCGCG
>JBKJOD010000001.1:0-11266 GCA_046593245.1 Phycisphaerales bacterium | reverse complement strand
CTGGCCCGCGGCGATGGTGTATCTGCCGCTGCTGCCGTACATCGCTTGGCTCGGGCTGAAACATCGAGGGCTGGCGGTGTGTACGCACGCGAATCCGGGTATACCGCGCGGCGGGCTAGTAGGCGAGTCCAAATGGGACATTCTGCAACTGCTGCCGGCCGAGAGCATTATTCCGACGGCGCTGCTGAAGCCCGAACCGATCGAGATGCGATGCGATGCGCTGGCACGCATGTTGCAGGATCGCTCATGGGCGTATCCGCTGGTGCTGAAGCCGGATATCGGTGAGCGCGGCACCGGAGTCACGCTGATCCCAACCGCGGAGGCGGCGCGGACATATTTGGAGTTGCAGCCCGCAGCGATCCTTGTGCAGCCGTTTCATCCCGGTCCGTTTGAGGCGGGGGTGTTCTACTACCGATTACCGGGTCAGGAAGGTGGGAAGATTTTTTCCATCACGGAGAAGCGGTTTGCATGTGTTGAGGGGGATGGGGCATCGTCGATCGAGATGCTGATCCGGCGGCACCCGCGATATCGGATGCAGCTTGGCGCGTATCTGGCGCATCTGGGGGAGCGTGCTCGCGAGGTGCCCCGGCGTGGGGAGTCGGTGCGCATCGGATTCGCGGGGAATCACTGCCGCGGGGCGATGTTTCTGGAGGGAGGACACCTCATCACGCCAGCGCTTGTCGAGGCGTTTGATGCGATCGCGCTTCGGACGCCGGGCTTTTACTTCGGGCGATTCGATGTGCGATACTCGGACGAGCATGAGTTCGCGGCAGGGCGGGGATTTCAGATCGTGGAGCTGAACGGGGTGCTGTCCGAGTCCACGAATATCTATGACCCGGCGATGCGGTTCTGGAGAGCGCAGCGTGTGCTGCGGGAACAGTGGCGGCTGGCGTATGAGATTGGGGCGTGCAATCTCCGGATGAGCAGGCGAATGGAAGCCGCTCCGGCACACGACTGAGCGATGATGTGCGAACGTTCATGGCCGGGCGGGCAGAATCGGGGTATCTTGGAGGCGTGGACCAACCAGCCCCGAGATTCGAGCGTTCGCCGACGCGCTGCCGCGCGGGGTTCACGCTGATCGAGCTGCTGGTGGTCATCGCGGTAATCACGCTGCTGATCGGGCTGTTGCTGCCCGCGCTGCGCGGGGCCCGGGAAACGGCGCGGGCGTCGGTCTGTCTGACCAATCAACGATCCATCATCTCCGTGCTGGCGCAATATGCGGATGATGCCAAGCGATACATCCCGCGGGAGTGCGGGAGCGGGCACTTTGCGATTCCCGCTGTGCCACAGGATTCGGTGCCCGCGCTTGATGCGAGCGAGCGGCTGGACATCTCGTGGGCGTTCAGTCTGCGGCCATACCTGGACCAGCGGGCGGATGTGGAGAATAAGACGGGCGGCCTGGGCGACGACCGGTTCACGCTCGCCCCCTATTACCACGACCCGGCGCGTCCGAAGGATGCGCACAATGTTCATTATGCGAACAACGGGCTGCGATTTTCGGCTCCGGGGGTGCTTGGCGCGGGGACCAAGCCGCCCAGCCCGATGGACCTGGTGCAACTGCCTTCAACAACCATCTATCTGACGTGCTTCACGGATGATGTGGAGGGCTTTCGCTCGAACAACTGGTTCAGCGGAACTTCCAGCACGCTATACGTCTCGCAGTTCTATGACATGTGGTCGCTCACCAATCTGGAGGGAGTGCCACCGGGACAGACAATTGATCCGTCGCGGGCGCAGCGGCTGGCGACCAAGCGGCACAACGGCTCAACGAACGCGGCGTGGTTTGACGGGCATGTGACCAGCGTGAAGCCGGAGGTGATCACCACGCTCTCGAACTGGGATGATCGCGACTACCGGTGAGACTACTTCTCGGGTAATCCGTTCTGGATGGCCAGCTCCATGGCGTCGCAGAAGCGATCGACCTCATCGAGGGTCGTGTACACGCTGGGGGTGACGCGCACGCCTTCGAACTCGTCGTGCTTGATGGCGGTGGTGAGGATGCCGCGTTTGTCCCAGAGCCAGCTCGAGAGTTTGCCGCTGTCGATCCCTTCCACCTGCACGGTGCCGATGGCGCAGGAGAACTCGGGCCTCAGTGATGTGTGCAGCTTGACGCGACCGCTGGGGTGGGCGAGCAGGCGCTTGGCCCACCGATCGCGGAGAAATCGCAGACGGGCGTCTTTGCGCGGACCGCCGATGGACTCGTGGAAGATAAGCGCCTCGGCGATTGCCAGCGTCGCGGCGACGGGGTGCGTGCCGATCTCCTCGAACTTGCGGATATCCGAGTCGTTCTCCACGCTGGATGCCATCAGCGGCCACAAGCCCTTGATCTTCCCGCGCCGAACATACAGCAACCCGGTCCCGTGCGGAGCGAAGAGCCACTTGTGCAGCGAGGCACCGTAGAAGTCGCAGCCGAGCTCGCTGATTTTGTAATCGATCTGCGCGATGGCGTGCGCACCGTCCACGATCACCGGGATGCCACCGTTCTTCGTGCGCGCCATCGCTACGACATCCTTCACCGGCAGCACCTGTCCGGTGATGTTGATGATGTGGCTCATTAGGATCAGCCGGGTGCGCTCGGTGATGGCCTTCGCGAAGAGTTGCACGATGCGTGCCGGATCCTCACAGGGGATGGGCAGCGTGATCTGCTTCATGGTGATGCCCTCGCGCCGGTCGCGCTGGCGGAAGGTGGTGAGCATGCGCGGGTAGTCCAGCGTCGTGGTCAGCACCTCGTCGCCACGCGAGAGGTCGTGGCCGAACTGGCAGATCTGCAAGCTCTCGGAGGAGTTCCGCGTGAGGGCGACCTCTTCCGGGTCCACGCCCCACATGCGGGCCAGATGCACGCGGACACGCTCCCGCGCCGGCTCCTGCTCGCGCCAGAGCGCGACGGGCGGGGGCGAGAAGTTGGCCCGTTCCAGATGCCGGCGCTGCGCTTCCTGCACCACCGCGGGGGCGGGGGAGACGCCGCCGTTGTTCAGGTTGATGACCGAGCGATCCTGCGTGAACGCGCGCTGCACGACGGACCAGTAGTCCTCATCACCCGCGAGGGTCTGCGGATCACCGGGGCGCTGCGCGAGTTCGTGGAGTTCCCCGCGCGAGGGCACACGGGCCTGCGCGGCCCTGAGCGGAAACAACCCGGCGACAGCGGGAACGGCCAGTGCGCCAAGCGCGGTGCGGCGGGTCATCATGCGGATACTCCAGGTGCGAAAGGGGAAGCGAGCGCGGCAGTCTACCGCGCAGATGCCCCTCATGTTTCCGCAGCGATACGGCGCACAACTACGCGAAGAACACCCGCTGGATCACCCAGTAGACGCCCATACCCGCGATCAGCACGGAGGCCGGAAGAGCGACCCGGGCGCGGTACCAGGGTTTGTTGCGGAGCCAGCCGACCGCGAGCAGCGCGATCGTGACCACCGCGAGCTGGCCGAACTCAACGCCGACGTTGAAGAGCAGCACGACACCCAGGGGCGTCGTGCTGGTGCCCATCGCCTCACTCATGGCGGAGGCGAAGCCGAGGCCGTGGATGAGACCGAAGCAGAAGACGATGATGGGGCGCCAGGCGTGGACCTTCTGCGTGCAGAGATTCTCAATGGCAACGAACGCAATCGAACCCGCGATGGCGGGCTCGACTATGGAAGCGGGGAGCGAGATCACGCCACGTGCGCTCAGCGCAAGGGTGACGGAGTGAGCGAGTGTGAAGCAGGTGATCTGCACCAGCAGGGGCTTGAGCTTGGGGCTGAGGAAGAACAGTCCGAGCACGAAGAGGATGTGGTCCAGACCTTCGGGGATGATGTGCAGGAAACCGACGCGGATGAAGCCCATCGCCGATTTCCATGTTCCGGCGGTTGGCGTGGCGTGCGGCTCCGCGTTCGGGGTCACGGCTTGCGCCGGAGGTGATGCGGGCGTGCCGGTGCTCGGGCCGACGGCGGCGGGAACCGTTCCCGGTATGACGGGCGCACTCAGATTGTAGGTATATTCATCGGAAGATGTGCCCGCGCGGACCGCGGCGGCCAGCGGCTCATCACCCGGTGCCTGCACTGTGAGGATCACGTCGCCGAGCAGTTCGGGAAACTTCAGCGTCAGCGATGTGGAATCGCGCGGCAGGTCCGCCCGCACGATGAACTCGAGCTTGACAGGCAGGGGGGCCCGCGGGTTGGCCTGCTTGTACGCCGTCGCCTGTTCAGTTGTCGGCGCCACCAGCTCGCGCACGGGCAAGATGGCCCCCCCACTGCTGATCTGGAACTCGGATGCGAATCGGGTCTTTGCATCCGCGTACAAGCGATCCAGTTCGGAACGTGGGCCGTCGAGGGTCTGGAGCATGTGCTCATCGTTGATGGTCGCGGGTGGCGCGCTGAGGGCGAAAGCGAGGGAGTCGCAGCGGACGATAACTTCAACCGTGGCTTCGCGCGTGATAGTCGCCACTGCGGAGGCGGCCAACAGCGGGTGCGGCGCGGCCCTCAACACCACGGGGATCAGCGCCATGGTCAGGAGACAAAGAAACATCCCGACCGCCCGCAGGGGCGATCGGGACGCTGTGGGAACGAGTGGTGGTGTGGGCGATTGCACGGGGGAAGATACGCCGCGCTGGTGATTTCGGATTCGTTGGATGGCTTGCCGCAGGGCGGTGGGCCACCCAAATCATCAACCATTACTGTGCGGCGGGCGGCTTGAAAGACTGATGCAGAACTTTGATGGATTCCGGAGAGAGGCAGGAGTTCCAGACGGTGAACTCGCGGAGGTCGCCCTGGAAAGTCCGCTTCTTCTCCCACGGGTCAGGGGGAAGGATGGTGATGACGGGCTCATCATCCGCGAGAGACTGCTGCTGCTCGGCGATCTTCCTGTCGTTTTTGTAGAGTTTGACGGTGGTGCCGTCGGAGGTGGCGGTGAGCATCTGCCACTTGTCCAGATCCAGCGCGGTCTTGCCGATCACATCCGCGTTGCGGCTCCAGAAGTGGATGCCGCCGGAAAACTTGCAGATGTAGCGGCCGGTGCCGTTGACGGTGTCCTCACAGCGACCGAAGCCAGCGATCACGGTGCGATCCTGCGGCTGGTGATCGGTCTTGACCCACATGCTGATGGACCACGGTGCATCGCCGCCGGTGGGAAGTTTCTTGACACCCTTGATGGTGGCGTTGACCTGATCCTTGCCGGCGACTTCGAGGCGGTAGATCGGGCCGCGGGCGGCGACCTGGGTGCTGACACCGGACATGGCGTTGCCAGCGCCGTCCTTGATCGCGTTGAACTTGAGCTCCACGGCCTGGTCCGCGGGGAGTGGCTTGTCCAGCACGAGGACCGCGGAGGATGCGTCCTTGGCGAGCTCGACCGACGAGACGCTTGCGCCAGCGACGGTATAAGAAGCGGCGGTCGCGGCATCTACCGGTTCGGAGAACTCGACGTGAATGCGCGGTGCCTGATATTCGGCCCATGCGTTCTTCACCGTTGGCGCGGTGGTGTCCTTCACTTCAACCGTGCGGGAAGCGATTGGGCCGGGCTTGCCCGATGCATCGAACGTTGCGGCCTTGATGGTGGCTGTCTTGCTGAGCCAGAAGGGTTTATCGAAGCTCGGTGAAGAAGGCGTCGGGTCCGTGCCGTCGGTGGTGTAGTGCATGGAGCCCTCGCTGAAGTAGAGCGAGGGATCAACGCGGACCTGCAGGGCATCGCCTGCCGGGCCGGTGGAGGAAATGCGGACGGGACTGGCGGCGTGGTCGCCCATGGTGTCGCGCAGCGGCGTGACCGGGGTCGCGTGGTCGTGCGAGCCGCGCACGGCGGTGATGGCGAAGACCTTCACGCCCGGAGCAGTGGGAAGCGTGATCTCCTTCGCTCCCGCTGGGAGTTCCAGCGTGCTGCGGAAGATGTAGCTGTACATGTAGTGCTCATCCATCTTCGGGGAGTGATGGTGCGAGCAGGCCCACGCGACGGTTTCGGGCTTGGCAAAGCCGGGATCAAGCCCGACAAGTGGGTTGGTCCACTGGAAGGCCTGCTCGGGGACGGTGCCACCCCAGCGGCGGTTATCCCACTGGCCGACATAGCCGCGCCAGCTTGGGAATGAGAGCGTGGTCTGCTTGCCACCGACTGTGAATGCCGCGGTGGTATCACCGCCGCTGCTGGCAGCGAGGATTTCGACGCGATCGAACTCGCCCGCGGGCAGTTTGACGCTCTGGCCGCCGCACGCAATGGCGTTCTTCTCGCCTGTCCCTGTGGGGCCGAACTTGAAGGTGATGTTGTCGACGACCAGCTCCTTTGGCAGTTGCTCCGCCGGATACGCGCGGCCGGGCTCCATAGCGCCATCGTCGCGCTTGCCGTTCGTGCTGGCGACATCTGTGTCAAACGCGAGCGCGACGGGCGTGGAGGCCGCTTGCTTGGCGGCGCTGGCGGGGGCGGCCACCTTCACGGCATAAGCACGAAGCCCATAGCCGTGGACATCGGCAAGCAGTGCGCCGCCATCGACCTTCGCGGGGCCGATCTCGCGCTCCTGACCATCAAGCTCGCGGGCGGCGGTTGCGCTGCCAGCGAACTTCACCTTCACTCCCTGCGCGGGTGCGCCGGAGAGTTCGCGGAGGCGGACGACGATCTCGCCGGTGTCCTCGGCCCTTTTGGCCGCGGTGACCATGACGTTGGGGTTGTCGCAGGAGAGCAACGACACGGACTTGCCCAGCGCGCCCTCGTGCTTGGGGACGACGAACGCCGTGAGCGGCTGATTCAGACGGTTGGCCTTCCACGGCGTCTTGCCAGCGCGCCAGTCGCCCTCGTGAGATGCGAAGGCGTATTGCATGTCGTGGCGGCCGATGTCCTGGGTGCCCTGATCCTGGTATCCGCCGCGGACGCCGGGGGTGTAGAGAAGCGTGAGCCGGAGGGTCTTGTCGTCGGGCTTGTCCGATCCGTACTTGCAATCGTTCAGCAACGACACGCCGAACGCGCCGGAGGCGTCCGTGGTATCAATCCAGTTGTGCGCGGAATACTCGTAGGCCTTGGGGGACATGTTGCCGCGTTCGATTACGCCGGTCTGGATGTCGTAGGTCGCCTTGGCGTTGGCCGCGGCGAGCGGGAAGTGAGCGCGAAGAGAACGCTCGCGGGTGGTCCAGTCGATGCGATTATGGAAGATGACCATGTCGCCGCTGGTGCCGGCGTTCAGGCGGATCTCCTGCATATAGGTAGAACCCTCGTGCTCGCGCTCGACGCGGATCGCGCCGCGCACCGGGCCGGATTCGGCAACCGTAATCTTGGCGGGGCCGGAGACGAAGGAGCGCGTGGGCTTCTGGCGATCGGCCCAATCCTGATTCCATGCGGGCCAGTCGCGCGGGCGCTCGAAGTGCAGACCGAGCTGCGCCGGACCAGTGAGCATTTCCTTCTTCACCTGTTTGTCGAAGATGGAGGAGACGTCGCCATTGGCATCGATCTTGACGGTGTAGCGATCGTTCTCGATGGTGTTGGTGGTGACGGTGAGCGTTCCTGCGCCCGCGGCGGGCTTGGCAGCGGCGCGAACGTCATAGACCGCGAATCCTGCGGACGGAGTCTTCGCGGTCATCGCGACACGCGCCCAGCCAGCGCCCTTCTCGATCACCTGAACCGCGACAACCTTGCCATCCGGGCCGGTGGCCTCGGTCGGCACACCATCAGCGGTCCACGGGATCGTCATCTCAACGACATCCTCGCGATCCATCGCGAGCGCGTTATAGATGACGATGCTGACGCCTGTGCCGCGGGTGTCCATCGAATCGGAAACCGCGCCGACGCTGCGCTGCAGCACATCGGCGAACATGTTTGAGGCGAGCACCTCATCGTTCCAGGCGAACTCATACGCCTTGGGCAAGCTGGTGCCGGGGAGGATGTCGTGCATCTGTGAGCCAAGAACGAGCGTCCAGGCTTCTTCGAGTCGCTGCGCCGGATACGGCGCGGCCCCGAGCCACCAGGAGCAGACAGCCGCGCGTTCGGCGGCGTCGGCGAGAAACTCGTTTTTGCGGTTCCAACGCTTCATGTACGCCGCGGAGGTGATGGAGCCCGCGGAGTGTTCGGTGAGTTCCAGTTCCCCCTTGTACTTCGGGAGCGCGGCCGCCTGCTCGGGTGTGATGGTCTTGAACAGCCAGTCGGCGGGGCCGGAGATCACTTTCGTGTGCCCGTCGGTCTTGACCGACTGCTGCACCATGTCCACGGAGGATTCCTTCGGCGCGCCGCCCTGATCGCCGGTGCCGAAGTAGTGGTAGTCCGCGAAGACGCCGGACTTGCCGCCGTTGGTGTCGATGCGTTTGGCCCAGCCCTCGCTGGTGGCGAGGTTCTCTTTCACCTCACCGACATACGCGCCGGGGTCCAGCGCGCTGATGATGCTCTTGCCGTCGGGCCCTTCCCACATGCCGACCTTGAACGGGATCTGCCCGATCGCCAGGCCCCATGTGAGCTTCTGCGTGCTGAAACCCTTCAGCCCGCAGTGCGTGAGCAAGCTGGGGAGCGACGCCGGAAAGCCGAAGCAGTCCGGGAGCATGAACTCCTCGCTGGCGAGCCCGAAGTGCTTGCGGAAGTAGCGGTTGCCATACATCACGTGGCGGACATAGGACTCCGCGCTCGGTACGTTGGCGTCGTTCTCATCCACGGAGGAGCCGCAGGGGAACCACTGGCCGCTGGCGACATACTTCTTCAGCGTTTGGAAATCCTCCGGAAAATACTCCTCCATCATCTGATAGCGGCGCGAGCCGGAGAAGTTGAAGACGTAGCTGGGGTACTTCTCAAAGAGCTTGAAGTTGTCGTGCAGGGTGTTGGCGATGAACTCGCGGATGGTCTGCGGGTACGCCCAGCGCCATTCGGTATCCAGGTGGGCATAGCCAACCACGAAGAGCGTGGGCTGCTTGGAAAGATCCACCTTCGGCGGTGGCGGCGCGTTGTCGGCATGCGCGGCCAGCGCGGACACCGGGGCGGGCGTCGCGGGCATGGCATCATCGGCCAGCGCCATCGGACACACAGAACCGGCACAAACAACAATCGCTGCGATATGGCGGCGGTGATTCATCATGCGTTGCTCTCAATAAGAGTCGTGCGAAGGGGCAAGTGCAAAGTGTAATCTGCCCCGAGGAAGCCATGGGCTAAAAGATTCCCAATCCGCGTTTCGTACGGGTATCAATATTGGCATGCCCCCACCCGATCCAATGGCACTCGGAACTGCAACGTGGTCTTCGCCCATGCCCGCGAGAAAGAATCACCGCTGAGACGCCGAGGTCGCAGAGAAGAATGGATAGGAAGCGGGAGAAGCCGATCCCTGATGCTCGCCGCGGCACTCTTTACAGCGTTCTCAGCGTCGCTGCGACGAGATTTTTTTCGGGCGGTACGTGGCGTCAGAAAGTCAGGATCGGGGGAGTTCCAGCTCGGTTTCCAGGATCGTCAGCATTCCGGTGGCGTCGGCCGCGCCATGCAGCGCATCGCGGAATCCCTCGTGCATCAGCCGTCGCGCGAGCTTGGCGAGGAGCTTCAGGTGCGTCTGATCCGCGCCGGTCGCCCGCACCGCGAGCATGATCGCGAGCACCACCGGCTGGCCGTCGGTTGCTCCCCAGTCGATCGGTGCGCGCAGCTTCGCCACCGTGATCGACGGGCAGGCCACGGCATCCGATTGGCAGTGCGGGATCGCGAACCCAAAGCCCATGCCTGTGACGTACTTCTCCTCGCGGGCCCAGATCGCCTCTTCCACGGCGCGGGGATCGTCCGTGCGGCCCGCGGCGTGCATCGCGCCGACGAGTTCCTGGATGATCTGCTCCTTCGTCACCGCGTCCGAGTCGATCAGGATCAGCTCGGGATGCAGCGGGCCGCGGTGTTGCTCGCCGTCTCCGGCCATCGTCACCGGACTCGCGGCGAACGTCTCCAGCAGCTTCTCGACTTCCGCGGCGGATTCGCACGCCATCGCCTGCTCGAGCAATCGCTCGCACGCACCGCTCTCCAGCTCCGCGAGCTTCGCCTTGATCCCTCCGATGCTCGGCGCGGCCACGCTGATTTCCTGCAATCCCGCCGCCGCCAGGCCGCCCATCAAGCCCGCGTGCCGCACCTCCCCCGCCATCTCGCCGCAGATGCCCGTCCAGACGCCGTGCCTGGCGGCCTGCGAAACAATCATGTGCAGCAGGCGCAGGAACGAGGGCTCGCGCGGATTGTTCAGCTGCGCCACCGCCGCGTTTCCGCGATCGGCGGCAAAGGCGTATTGACAGAGGTCGTTGGTTCCGATGCTGATGAAGTCCACGACCTTCGCGAGCTGGTCCATGATGAGCGCGACCGAGGGCACCTCGACCATGATCCCGATCGGCATCTTGTCGTCGCGCAGCACACCCTCATCGCCCAGCTCGCGCTGCACCTGCTCCACGCGCTCGCGGAACCACCTCGCCTCGCTCACCGTCGCCACCATCGGGGCCATCACCTTGATCGGCCCGTGCGCCGAGGCGCGGCAGATAGCCCGCAACTGCGTGCGGAGAATCTCCGGATGCTTCTGATACACCCGCACGCCGCGGCAGCCGAGAAAGGGGTTTTCTTCCGCGGAAATGTGCAGATACGGCGCGGGCTTGTCGCCGCCGATGTCCAGCGTGCGGATGATAACCTCGCGCTGGCCGTCGGCCTTTCGGGCCAGATCCGCCGCGGCACGGTACAGGTCGTACTGCTCATCCTCGGACGGCGGCGTGACGCGATCCAGATACAACAGTTCTGTGCGCAGAAGCCCGATCGAGTCCGCGCCCGCCTCCATCGCGCCCCGAATCTCCGGCGGCATCGCGGCGTTGCCCGCGATCTCCAGCGGCTTGCCGTCGCGTGTCGCGCCGCGCCGCGAAAGCACCGGCGCGAGCTTCGCCAGCCGCTTGGCACGCATCCGCTCATCGCGCCGGTAGTAGTCCTTTGCCTGCTCCGTCGGAGCGGGGAGGACGAATCCGCCGAATGCATCGACGATCGCCTCGCCGCCGCTGACGAGCCCGCCGCTCCCGGTGTTTACGCCAATCAGTGTGGGTATCCGCAACGATCGCGCGATGATGACCACGTGCGAGGTCCGCCCGACATCACCCAGCACCAATCCCCGCACCTTCTCGCGATCCAGCGATGTGAGCTGTCCAACCCCGAGCGACTCCGCGACCACGATCGACGGCCCGTCCAGAAGAATCGGCCGCTCCGCGAGTTCTGTCGGGCAGAGCTCGCTCAGCAATCGCCGCCCGACCTCTCGTACATCCGATGCCCGCTCGCGGATGTACGCGCTCGCGGATGATCCGAGCTGCGACGCGAACTTCTTGGTTGCCTTCAACACCGCACGCGGCGCGCCGAC
>JBKJOD010000442.1:0-5214 GCA_046593245.1 Phycisphaerales bacterium | reverse complement strand
TTCTATCGGGCCGGATGCTACGACGCTGTATCTGTCATGTCCGAGAATCGGGACCGGGCAAACTACCGGCCCGCGCTCCCGCGAGGCCCGCCACGCGAGAATATCTTCCTACGCGTCCCGCCGCCCGGCCCGCCGCGACGACCGCGAGACTGCTCGCCATCGCCCCGGCCCGCCGGCCCACCACGCGGCCCGCCAAACGCTGGCCCGCCCGTGTGACCACGCGATCCACCATGTCCAGCTTGCCCGCCCTGCGTGGAAGTGTTGGCCGCAACTGTCCCGGTCCGCGTCGGCTTGGTCGCTGGCCCCTGTCCCTTCCGATGCATCTTTTTCTGAACGCCGTTTGGTCCCGCGTGCACCTCACCAGAAGTCTGGCTCGGTCGCGTCTCATGTGACTCGCCAGAACCCTGCCCATTCTCAGAAGAGTGGGGGGCATGTGCTGCGTGTGGTGCATGAGGAGTGCGCGGAGCATGTGGCGTCCGCGGCGCGTGCCCGGCATCCGCCGGTGCCGAATGCCGTGGCGCATAATTTCCACCCGCGCTCGGCGCAGGCCGCGCCGGACGGTGCTCATCCATCACCACCGGCCGCACGGTTGCGGCCGGAGCGTGCTCGGAAAATGCCGGACCCTGTGCGGGCCGTTGCCCGCTGGCCGGGCGATCCTGCCGCGGCGGGAACGAGTCCCGCGCCGGCCGATCCCCATACCCCCCGCCGCCGCTCCCGTTGCCACGCTGCTGCGGCGGCCGATACGACGATTGCCCGTATGACTGTCCATACGACGGTCCCTGTGTCTGCTCGATGCGCGGATTGCGTGCCCCGCGCTCATCGCGGAATCCACCCCGCACGCCGCGCGGCCCGCGCTCACGATTCTCATCGCGTCCCATCGACCCGTTGTGGTCGTTGGTCGGCAGGTCCGTCGGCATCTGCTCCACGGGAATCTGCTTTCCGGTCAGCCGCTGAATGCTCCGCAGCAGGTCACGCTCGTTGGCATCACAGAACGAGATCGCGATCCCGGTGTTTCCGGCCCGACCCGTTCGCCCGATGCGGTGGACATAGGCCTCCGGCTCCATCGGCAGATCGAAGTTCACCACGTGCGTGATGCCATCCACATCCAGCCCGCGCGCCGCCACATCCGTCGCCACCAGCACCCGCGCCTTGCCGCTGCGGAACGCATCCAGCGCGCGAGTGCGATAGTTCTGCGCCTTGTTGCCGTGGATCGCGATCGCCGGAACCCCGTCGTGATTCAGGTTCTTGCAGACGCGGTCCGCGCCGTGTTTGGTCTTGGTGAACACCAGCACCCGCTGCACCGCTTTGTCGTCCAGCAGATACTCCAGCAGAGCCATTTTCTGCCGCATCTGTACCATGAACAGCTTCTGTTCGATCAGCGGCGCAAGCGACGCTACTGGCGTCACCGCCACCTTCACCGGGTCCTTCAGCAGCGAGTCCGCAAGGTGCATGATCTCGCGCGGCATGGTCGCCGAGAACAGCAGCGTCTGCCGCGGCCGGGGCAACTGGCTCGCGATGCGGCGGATCGGCTCGATAAAGCCCATGTCCAGCATCCGGTCCGCCTCGTCCAGCACGAAGATGCCGACATCCTTCAGCGTCACGATCCGCTGCTCCATCAGATCCATCAGACGACCCGGTGTCGCAACGATGATGTCCACGCCCCGATGGATCGCCTTCACCTGGTGGTGCTGGCTCACGCCGCCAAATATCACCGTGTGCGAAAGCCCCGCGTGCCGACCGTACGTCGCGAATGAGTCCCCGATCTGCGCCGCCAGCTCGCGCGTCGGCGAGAGAATCAGAGCCCGCGGATGCCGCGCCCCGCGCTGGGTCTTGTCGATCGGCATCTCGCAGAGCCGCTGGATCATCGGCAGCGCGAACGCGGCCGTCTTGCCGGTGCCCGTCTGCGCGCAGCCAAGAACATCCTTGCCCTCGAGAATCGGCGGAATCGCCTTCGCCTGAATCGGCGTGGGCGTCTCGTACCCCTCATCGGCGAGTGCGCGGAGAATGGTGTCGTTGAGTTTTAGTGCCTTGAATGCCATGGTCTATTCCTTCGTGGCACGGGCATCTTGCCCATGCTCTTCATGCGTGCCATGGGTTTTTTCAGCCCATGTGTTTCGCGTGTGTGCTCGCCAATAACCCGGCCACAATGACGCCAGAGGCGCCAACGCGACAAAGTTCCTGACGTTTCGGGCTTGGCCTGGTCCAACCTGATTGGAGCAAGTGCGGCCGTACTGGGGTGGAACGCCCATTCCCGCGCGACGCGTGAAGGACGCTGCCAGCAGATTCCCAGTTGGTTTTGCCCTTTTTTCACGCGAATCCGTGCGTAGGGGCAAGACTGAGGCCACCGGCTTGAATTTAACAGTAGGCGCGTCACTGCCAACACGCCACCTCTGTGGTGCGGGCTTCAACTCGCGCGATCCTTGGAAAGCGATTCGGCCCCTTAACGCCGCCGCCGTCGCGCCGCCAACAGTCCGCACATCGCCAGCATGCCGCCGCTCGCCGGCGCGGGCACCCAGGCCACCGTCGTCACGATCTGCAGGTCGCGGTATCCATTGAGCACCACCGCGTCCGCGCTGAAGAAGAACACGCTGAACGAGAGCTGCCCGGATGAGTTGACCACGCCACTCACCGAGTACTTGGTCGGGTCGATCACGTCCCCGACGCCCCCGTTGGACGCGGAGCTGTTGTTCCCCAGAATGTCGCTCCAGCCGCGTATCGACACGGAGACGCCGTAGAGAGGCGTGTACATCCCGTCAAGCGACTCGACCCCGATCGCTCCGAAAGACCATCCCTGCGCCAGGTCCGCCGCCGTCGTCAGCGCCGATGGGCTGGTGATGAAGAACGCGAGCGACTCCTTGCTCATCTGCTCGCGCCGCGCCGTCTGATCCACCGAATAGGTTCGCGTCCCACCCACGGTCGGCTTGGTGATAGAGAGCGTGTTCCCCCAGTCCACGCTGTCCACGGATGTGGAACTGTTCTGCCCCATTGTGATCTGGATGCTGTCCCGATTGATGGTGTCGAACATCGCGTTGCCAGCGGTCCCGCCGCCCGCGCCGTCGTTGTACGAGGCCGTGATGAACGGCACCCGCGCCCCATCGCCGCTGTTGAAGCCGCGCCGCCCGATGGTGTGGTTGATCTGCGAGCTTGTTCCCGCGGGCCACACCGCGCCAATCCCCGGATTTGCCGGGTTCGGCAGCATCAGATTGTTTGCCAGATTGCTGTGTGCCAGTCCGCTCGCTTCGGCTGTCCGCCATGTGTACCGGTTCGAGAGCATGTGCCCGAACTCGTGCGCCATGACGTCTGATCCGCCGCGCGTTTGCCGGACCACGATCGTCCGCGTGGTGATCGCGTTCGACGGCCCCGCCGGTCCACCGCCTCCATCTCCGTCCGAGACAGTCTGCCCAACATCGTCCTGGCTCCACGTGGTGCCGAGCACGCCCGTGTTCGCCTTGTAGTTGTCCACGATGTAGTACGCAAAACCGCTCGTCCGCGCTCGCGCTGCGGTATTCAGCGTGTTGTTGAAAGACACCCGATTCCACCCCGCTGCGACTGCGGGCGTGTTCACCGCGATCGTCTGGTTGCCGTCGTTCAGATACGAGATGCCGATCTGATTCCAGATGGCGTTGGCGAACTGAAAGTCTGCCGCAATGGCCGGGTCCGCCGGCGCCATCGCATTCCCGGCTGGATTCACGGTGTATGTGAACACGCGCACCCGTCCGTTGATCGGCAGCGCCATCGCCGGGGCCGCGCAGCCAACAACCGCGAGCAGGGCAAACACCCGAACGGCAACACTCGTCTTCATCATGGCTCTCTCTCCTCGCGCGGACCGTCAGGCCCGGATAAGTCAAGGTACCAGATGCCGCAGTGACATGCAAGCACCGAAACAGGCGGAAAATCGCTCTCGTCTAACCCGATGCCGCTGCACGAGTTAGCGTCGATCGCACGCGCCCGCTTGAGATTATCTTGGGTCGCTCATATCTGGCACATCGATGCCCAGCGCCGTCGCAAGATCGATCTGGTGTTCCTGCTCCTGCATCAGAATCTCCCGGATCTGCTCGCTCATCGCAAACTCGCCCAGATGCTCGCACTGCCGCACCCGCTGCCGATAGTTTCGGATCGTCTCCGTTTCGTTCTCCAGATCAAAGCGCAGCATGTCATCCGCATTTTCGGATGTCTTCACCGGCCGCGGCTGCGTGGTGATTGCCCCACCCAGATAGTCGATCTGCTTCGCGATGATCAGCGCGTGCTCCAGCTCCTCGCCCGCATGCACTTCCAGCTCCTTCGCGATGCTCATGTACTTCGCGCCCTTCATGGCCTGTGAGTACACCACGTACGCGATGATCGCCTGATACTCCCGCGCGAGGTCCTCGTTCAGCAACCGGACCAGATTCTTGCGGCTGACGGTGTCCGCTCCGTTCTTCTCCGACTTCCCGCTCGCCCGCTCACCCTTGTTTGATTTCTTCGACATGGTGCCCTTACTCATTTGTTGTGCTTCGGTGTCTCGAATCAAACCACTGTACTCTTGGCTGCAACTTGACGGGCAGCACGTATCAATCCTCACTCGATCTTCATTCCGAGTTCATTCCATTGCAGCTGTCACGTCGAAACTTCCTGTCCGCACTCCGGGCACTTCGCATCCCGCGGCAGGCCCGTCCGGTCGTACCCACATCCCCGGCACGTCACATTCCGAACTCCATCTTCGCGCCACACTTTCCGCAGATCGTTGACGGGCGATTTGCCATGCCACACTCCTGTCAGGACTTCACCGTCAGCGCTGTCAACTCCCGCACGTTGCCAATCTTCTCCATCTCCAGCACTGCCGCCGCCAACGCATCGCACGCACCCTTCCCGATCACGCTATCCCCCAGCGCATGGAACTTCACGCCGATCTCTTCCGCCGTCATCGGGTCGCGCGGATCGCCCTTGGGCACATCGACGCGCTTGGTGAACGACCTGCCGCTCGTCGTCGCGATCGTCACCTGGCTGGGCTG
This sequence comes from Phycisphaerales bacterium, assembly GCA_046593245.1. Classification (GTDB taxonomy): domain Bacteria; phylum Planctomycetota; class Phycisphaerae; order Phycisphaerales; family UBA1924; genus UBA4658. Next base: position 223 of record JBKJOD010000442.1, on the reverse strand, counting down.
AAACTTCGGGAACAGTGCCTCGAACTCCTGATTCGCGACCACCTTCACCTTGTCCATCACGGCGTGCAGCGAGGTGTCCATCACCCGCTCTTCCTTGAACTGCAGCGGTGTGACCATCCCGTCAATCAGCCCCACAGCCATGCAATACGGAAGCGAGTGATCCGCCGTTTCCTTGCTGTCGGGGCGATACTTGTGCGGATCGCCGAGAATGTCCGCCGCGCGG
>JBKJOD010000327.1:0-17600 GCA_046593245.1 Phycisphaerales bacterium | reverse complement strand
TCGCCGGCCTCTTCCTTGAACCACTTCTTCTGCTTGTCTGTGAAATACTGGGGCCATTCGCCCGTCGCACCCTTGCGGAAAAACTTCGTCGGGTCGCCCTCGAAGCCAGGGAGCGTGCGTGTGAGGTCCGAGGGCTTCTCGGCCTCTGCGGGATCAAGCCCGAGAAACTCGTACAGTTCGCGCACACCGCCCGCAAAATCCTTGTGCAGCTTCTCGTAGAACACCTGCAACACCGGAACGCCGTACTCGCGGAGACTCGGGGCCTCAATCAGATCCTGACCGACGATCTTTGCCCACAGCCGCGCGTGGTGGCGAAACCACCACTCATCGGCCATGAAGCCAGTATCCGGGCGCATGTACGGCGCGGGATTCTGCAGGAAGTCAGCGTTGCAGCGCATCGCGATCTCCTGCATTTCCGGGAGCAGGTTCTCGGGCTGCTTGGAGCGCAGATGCTGGAAGTTCCAGCTCACCATGACATCCCGCCCGTCGCGGATGATGTTGATCTGCGGCGCGCCGTGGAGATACTCCCCGATCGCACGCGGCGTGCGATCCCCGAGCCACACCGCTGACGGCTTGTCCCGGGTCTCCATGTACATCATGCGGCGCACAAAGTCATGGAACGATGCATCCGCGGTCTGCCGCAGACGCGGCTTGGATGAGACATACCAGCGCGTGTTCACCAGTTCCAGATAGCCAACCTGCAGCGGCTCAAAGTGGAACTCGCCCTTCACATTCGCCTTCGGGTGTAGATTCAGGAGGTTCTGAATCCAGTGCGTGCCGGACTTGTAACACCCGGAGACGAAAAAGAACTTGTGCTCTCGATCGCCGACCCGGATCGTCCACTCGTTGCCCGCCGTGTTGTCGGCGACTGCCCACGGACGTGCGGCATCCGTCGCGTCCATTCGGACGACCTTCTTGAGCAGTCGTTTCAAGGCAGCGGCCATAGGGGTGGATTCTCTTGAGCGCGAGTTGCTCCGAGCAATCAGCCGCCGATCACGCCGAGCAGCTCGCTCTCGCGCAGGATCAGGAACTTATCGCCTTTGAGCTCAACCTCGGTGCCGGCATATTTGCCGTACACCACGGTGTCGCCCTTCTTAACGGACATCTGCGCGCGGTTGCCGTTGTCCAGAAGCTTGCCGGGGCCCATCGCCACGACCTCGCCGCGCACGGGCTTCTCCTTGGCGCTCTCAGGGAGAAAGATGCCGGAGGCGGTCTTAGACTCGGACTCGATGGGCTTGACCAGAACGCGATCTTCCATGGGCTTGATGGCCATACTTAAAAACTCCTGTCTTGCTTCGATTCGGGTTGAATCGTTTGATCTATTGCAACGCCCTCTTCAACAAGGGCACGACGGACTCGTTCGTAGACTCTTATCGCACACTCTACACTCGACTTGGCTCGTTCCTTCGTGACCGGATTCCGAACTCCCGGATACCTTGCACTGGTCGCAAACTCGGTCAGCGCATCCGCCTCTGACAGTTCCTCAGACCACGCGGCGTGTTCAGAGACCAGCTCCCTCAGCGCGGCAATCGAATGCGTGAATGGAAACTGAACACCGCAAAAAATCAGATACGCCTTCAAGGTCTTTTCCGCACACTGCTGGGCGTGATACGCCACGATCCACGGCGCATCCTGATGTCCTGTCAAATGCCCTCGCGCGGTGAACAAATCATCCCACGCGAATCGCATCCATTCCCGTACTTCGGGAATGAGATTCTCATGCCGCGGCATAGAGAACCCTCCCGTCACTGGCCGCATATCCAGCGACGCTTCCGGGCATTGTCCGATGCCGCTCGAACTCTTCTGGACTCATCACCACGATGTCGCGCCCGATACGAAGCCCCCACAGCGAGCGCTCCATATCTAACCAGACAGCGGAACGATCCTGCCCATTCTGAAACCGGTACAACACCAGCAGATCAACATCGCTCCGATCATCTGCGGTCTTCCGAGCTTGCGACCCAAACAAAATCACCGCCTCTGGGTGGAACTTGTCCACCAATCGGCGTGTGATTTCGTTGAGAGTCTGCTCGGATACCACATGTTTCTCCAAGTAGAACTGATTTAGAAACCCATCCCGCCCATGCCCGGCATGCCACCCATGCCGCCCATACCACCCATGCCTCCCATCCCGCCGCCGCCACCGTGGCCATGATCGTGGCCGTGGTCATGGTCGTCGGCATCCTTGGGCTTCTCAGTGATAACGCAGTCAGCGCAGAGCAGGATCGTCGCCACGCTGCATGCGTTCTGCAGCGCACACAGATCGACCTTTGCCGGAGTGAGCACGCCCTGCTTCACGAGGTCGCCGTATTCCAGCGTCAACGCGTTGAAGCCGAAGGAAGGGTTCTTCAGCCCACCCTCTTCAATCTTCGCCGCGATAACCGTGCCCTTCTCGCCCGCGTTGTCCGCGATGGTCTGCGCGGGAACCAGCAGTGCCTTGTACACGACATCCACGCCCGCTGCGAAATCATACTTATTGCGGCCGACATCGTCGGAGGTCTTGTCCTCGCCCTTGCCGCCGTAAACGGACTTGTATTCCTTGATCGCCGCCACCGCGGCGCGGGCGCGGATGAACGAAACGCCGCCACCGGCGACCACGCCCTCAACGACCGCCGCACGGGTTGCGTGCAGCGCATCTTCGACGCGGGCCTTCTTCTCCTTCAGTTCGGCCTCGCTGGCCGCGCCAACGTTGACCTGGGCCACGCCGCCGGCGAGCTTCGCCAGCCGCTCCTGCAGTTTTTCGCGGTCATAGTCGGAAGTCGTCGCCGTGATCTCGCGACGAATCTGCTCGATGCGAGCCTGGATCTCCTTCGTGGAGCCAGCACCCTCGATGATCGTGGTGTTGTCCGCGTCGATCTCGACCTTCTTGGCCATGCCAAGCTGTCCGAGTTCGACCTTGTCCAGCTCAACGCCCACATCCTTCATGATCGGCGTTGCGCCGGTCAGCACCGCGATGTCCTCGAGCATCGCCTTGCGGCGATCGCCATACCCCGGCGCCTTCACGGCGCACACCTGCAAGGTTCCGCGCAACTTGTTGATCACGAGCGTGCTCAGTGCTTCGCCGGTGATGTCCTCGGCGATGATGAGCAGGGGCTTCTTCGCCCCCATCACCTTCTCCAGCAGCGGCACGAGTTTCTGCACGCTATCAATCTTGTCCTCGTGGATCAGCACCAGCGCCTTGTCAAACTCGCAGGTCATGTCGTCCACATTGGTCGTGAAGTTCGGGGAGAGATATCCGCGATCGAACTGCATTCCCTCCACCACATCAACGGTCGTCTCCTGCGTCTTGCCTTCTTCGACGGTGATCACCCCGTCCTTGCCAACCTTGTCGAACGCATCCGCCATGATCTTGCCGATCTCGGAGTCGTTGTTGGCACTGATGCTCGCGATGTTCTGAATGTCCAGCTTGCCGTTCACTGGCTTGGCGAGCTTGCGAATCTCTTTGCTCGCAACATCAACCGCTTCACGCATGCCGCGCACCAGTTGGTTCGCGTCCACGCCGGAGGCCACATGCTTGAGCCCCTCGCGGAAGAGCGCTTCGGCCAACACGGTCGCCGTGGTCGTGCCGTCGCCAGCATCATCCGATGACTTGCTGGCAGCTTCCTTCACGAGCTTCGCACCCATGTTCTGGGCCTTGTCGCGCAGCTCGATCTCTTCCGCCACCGAGACCCCGTCCTTGGTCACCGTGGGGCCACCCCATGTCTTATCCAGAATCGCATTCCGGCCGCGCGGGCCGAGCGTGCTCTTCACCGCGCGGGCGAGTTTTTCGACCCCGGCCAGAAGCTGCTGACGTGCCTCGACATCAAACGTGAGTTCCTTGACGGCCATGCTGGTATTGCTCCGAATAGTGAGGACTGGAAATCTGAGTGGACCGGGAGAATCCCGGGGGTGTACGACGAGCGACTGAATGAGCGACGCGGGGGCAACCATCGCGCCCGTGCCGACTGGGAAGTAGGCAAGCCCGGTGCCAGAGAGTATGGTTCCGCTCCCCTGTCGGTAGCGGGTGTTCGGCCTCCATGGCCCCTAATTCCTGCTGTCAGCCAGCCGGGACATCTCCCCACCACTGCCGGAATGGCAGACCTGACGCCGGAAACGGGATCTGCTAGCATGGAGCCTCATATGACCCCCGCTTCTTCCATGCTGCTCTTGGCCGCCACCGACCTCCGCTCGTATATCTCCGTGATGATTCTCATCACGATTGCGATCGGCTTTGGCATCTTCAATGTCGTCGCCAGCATGGTCATCGGGCCGCGCCGTGATGGGCCAACCAAGTCCGCCTCGTATGAGTCCGGCATGGACGCAATCGGAACCGCCCGCAAGCGGTTCAACATTCGCTTTTACATCATCGCGATGGTCTTTCTGGTCTTCGATATCGAGATCATTTTCCTGTATCCCTGGGCCGTCACGTTCCCGAATCTGGCCCACGGCTCCGCCGAGTCGCTCCTTTGGCTGGCACGCATCCTGTTCTTCGTGTTCACCACGGTGATCGCGTATCTCTACGGGATTCGCAAGGGCGTCTTCAAGTTTGAGTGAGGCGCGTCACACCAATCATCTTGGCGTTCATTGCGATTGCCCGTGCACATCTGGGCCAGCGAAAGAGAAGACAAGCCAAGGATGAAGACGGAAAACGGGGCTGAGAAACGCATCCGGATTTGCGCCGTTTGATCCGTGTTTTGCCATGGGCAAACTCCTCGCTCGGGCCTTCTTAGCAGAAGTCCGAGAGGTCATCTGCAAGCAGATACCCGCGCCGCCGCGTTGCGCCGATGTCTTTCGTGTACGACGTGGCGAACGTCCCCCACGGTTACACCACCCACACACACGTCCAGAATTCCGGCGGGGTTCCCCCACTTCTGCACGTCCGCACGAGTTATTCCCGTGCCCGCGCCACCCTGCCACAAGTGACCGCGTCGCACCGTCGATACGCCTATTCGGACGATCATCGAATCGTCACGAGATTGCGTTGGCCACCGCCATGATCGTCGCACCCAGCAAATCCGACCTGCTTCTGTCGCTGATTCGCGATCGCGCCATCACTCCGATGTTCCAGCCCATCGTTGATCTCAACGACGGCATGATTATCGCGTACGAAGCACTCTGCCGCCCGCAGCCGGATCGCGGCTTCGCACATGCCGACGACCTCTTCCACACCGCCGATGAGCTGGGCTTCTCCTGGGAGCTCGAGCAGGTCACCCGCGCCGTCGCCATGGATGCCGCCCGAGATTGGCCGCGTGATGTGCGGCTGTTCCTCAACACTTCGCCCAGCGTCTTTGCGGATGATCGCTTCGCCCGCGTGCTTCGCGAGGATCTCGCGCAGGCCCGCGGCCTGACCACCGACCAGATCGTCCTTGAAATCACCGAGCGTTCCGGCAGCGACTTCGGCGACCGCCTCCTCAACCAGGTCAACCTCGCCAAAGAGTGCGGCTTCACCGTCGCCGTGGACGACGCCGGCGCGGGCACCAGCGGCCTGAACCGCATGATGCAGATCCGCCCGCACTGGATCAAGCTGGACCGGCAGCTCGTGGCGGGCATCGATCAGGACACGCTCTGCCAGAACCTTGTCCGCTCATTCGTTCACTTCGCCCGCATGAGCGGCGTGAGCGTCATCGCCGAAGGCATCGAGCGCGGCGCGGAACTCGCCACGCTCATGGGCCTGGGCATTCGCTTCGGCCAGGGCTATTTCCTTGCTCGCCCCGCGGACCGCTCCGCCACGCTCGACGCCGCGAACATTTTTAAGGTTCGCGAGCAGTGGGCTTCCGTCGAGGCGCAAGCACCGGCCGAGCCGCACACCATGCCGATGGTGCGTCTGTGCAGCAGCGTGCTGGTGGTGGATTCCGGCACCGCATCAATCAATGAAGTCGCCGGGATGTTGCACAAAAATCCGGACTCTCCCGGCGTGGTCGTGACGGAAGGTCGCCGCCTGGTCGGCTGGTGTGACAAGCGTCACCTGCTCGGTGCGGCCGCAGGGCCGGATTCTGCCCGCGCGATCTCCACGCTCACCCGTGCCGCGATCTGTGCCCTGACTCCGGATGCCACGGTGCTCGAAGCCCTCCGTTTCGCCTGCACCCGCGAGGACGACGACATCGCGCTGCCCATCATCATCGCCGCCGGCGCGGAGATCATCGGCATCGTTCCGATGCGTGAGCTGCTCCGCGCCGCCGCCGCCGAATCGCGTCCCGGCGCACGCCAGATCGCCGCGCTCACCGGCCTTCCAGCGCGGGTCCGCGCCGACCAGCATCTTGAGCAGTTGATCGCCCACGCCCGCGTTCCCTCGCACCGCAACTCGTCCGATCATCACACCGACGCTGCATTTATCGACGTTCGTAAGTTCGCCGACTTCAACTCGCACTTTGGGTACACAATGGGCGACACGCTCATCCGTGCCTTGGGCGAACTGCTGAACTCCTGCGTCGTCCGTGGTTCATCGCAGGTCTTTCTGGCGCACCTCGGCGATGATCGGTTCATGGTCACCGCCCGCGCCGGCATCTTGCAGCCGCGCCTGCAACTGCTGGTGCAGACCTTTGAACAGACCTCCGCCGCGCTCACAGATCCGGTGCGCGCCCGAGCCGAGTCGCCGGGCCCTGCGGCTCCGGGCAGCGGCCCACGCCTGGGCCTGCGCGTCCTGCACCTGCCCTCGATCTTCGATCGCGTCACCCACCCGCGTGAAATTTATCGCGTCGAGCAGCAACTCCGTCAGAAAGCCCGTAACCAGGAAAACGCGATCGGTGCGAGCGAGTCGCTCATCATTACCGACGCCCGCACGCCCACCGCCACTGCCGCCGCCCGTCTCTCGGCGTAACCCAGACGACGGGGATGAACTCTGCGGCTCGGGGGCGAGCGAATCTAGGGATTGCGAAGCGTACCATTAACTCATGAGTGCGCTCACGCACGCCCCCGCCATCCCGCCCCGCGCCTTCCAACCCGCGCTCGCGCCACCTCACGTGCGCATCACCGCCGCCATCCTCGCCGCCGCCGCGCTGGCCGTGCTCATCACCGCTGGGCTCATCCATCCGGATGCTTCCGGCATGGGCACACATCGGCAGCTGGGCCTCCCACCCTGCGGCTGGCTCGCCTCCACCGGATATCCCTGCCCGACCTGTGGCATGACGACCTCATTCTCCGCTGCGGCCAACGCACAACCGGTGGCCTCTTTCATCGCCCAACCCTTTGGGGCCTTGTTCGCGCTTGCCACAGCCGTCTTCTTCTGGGGCGCGATGCACGTTGCTCTATTCGGCTCCAATCTCGGGCGCATCTTTGAGCGTCTGCTTGCCCCCCGCTACCTCTGGCCCACCGCCGCGTTTTTCCTGTTTGCATGGGGCTACAAATGCTGGCGTGTCCGCACCGGTCTTATCTGACGTGGCATGGGCTTTCCCGCTCGTGTTCTGGGCGCCAGGACTCTCCGAGCCGAGTTCGGCCGCCGCAGCCAGAGTGCCTTTCTTCCACCCAATCAATCCCTGGCGGTGCCGCTCGGCTCTGAACTGCTCCGCAACCCCCACTCCTCACGGGCCGTACCCTTCTCACCCATGTTGACCTCCCACCTCAGATCTCTCGCCTCTGTCTCGCTCGCCGCTTCTCTGGTCCTGCTCGGCGGCTGCCAGGTTGGCCAGCTCATCGGCGGCATGGCTGGCAGCGCCGAACGTCAGGGCAAGACCGAGTTTAAGCCCAAGTACACCAAGCTCCAGGACAAGTCGTTCGCGGTCATTGTCGCCGCCGATCGCTCCATTCAATCCGAGTTCCCGGATATCGTCACCATCACGACCTTTGAGATGACCAAGCGCCTCGCGGAGAACGCGGGCTCTTCCGGCGTGCTTCCCGCGACCGAGGTTCTCCGCTATCAATCCCAGCATCCTGGCTGGGTCGCGAAGCCCTTGGGCGATCTGGCCAAGACGCTCGGCGTTGACCGCGTCGTCTACGTGGATCTCCAGGATTTCCACATGACCGATCCCGGCAACCCGTATGTGTACACGGGCGTCGCCTCAGGCGTCGTCCACGTCGCGGAGGTTGAGAGTGAAGTCGCCAGCGAGTTCGCCTTCGGCCAGGATGTTCGCGTCAAATATCCGGATGCGACGGGCATGAGCTCCGCCCAGATTCCCAAAGCCCAGGTCTTCTCCGAGCTGGCCCGACGTTTCATCGAGCGCTCCGCGTGGATGTTCTATCAGCACGAGGAACCCAATGCCATCAAGTACTGAACCGCGTGCTGCCCGCATTCTTTCATTCGTCGCGAGCGCGTGCGCCCTTGCCGCCCTCGCACAACCGCTGACCGGGTGCAACTTTCTCGGGCCGGGGCTCTACATCGTCTCGGACGATCGCACGCCCGCCGCGTTCAAGCTGGACCCGAAGCGTCCCGCTGTGGTCTTCATCGACGATCGCAACAGCGTTCTCCCCACCCGGGCACTGCGCGATCGCATCGCCAAGGCCGCCGAGAAACAGATTCTCGAAGCCAAACTGCTGGATGTGGACCTCATCTCCTCTGATTCGCTCCAGCAGGTCGTGGTCGCCGAACGCTTCTCGCGGCCGCGTTCCATCGCCGAGATCGGCCGCGCCGTGCAGGCCGAGCAGATCATCTACGCCACTATCGATTCCTTCTCGCTGTCCCCCGATAACAGCCAGCACGCACCCTCCGCGACTATTCGCGTCAAGGTCATCGACGCTGTGAACGACATGCGGCTCTTCCCCCCCGAAAGCACAAACGCTGCTGGCGGCGGCAAGGAACCGGCATTCACACTCACGATTCCCGAAAAAGTGCGAGCCACTCCGCTCCCGCGTGCCACCGCGGAGGTTATCAAAGAACAGCAAGAACTCGCCGATGAAGTCGGACGCCGCCTGGGCGACCTGTTCTACAAACACTCGTCGCGCGATCCCAACTCCAATGTCGGCAGGTAAACCGGCAGCGATGCCAACCATGCGCATCCTCCATCTCCTTGATCCTTCTCACTGCGCCGATGAGGGCCTGCTCGCCTGCGCCGCTGCCCACCGCAGCATCACCAGTGCAAGGCATCACACCTGGATCATCGGCACCCAAGCAGATGAGGACCGCTGCTGGTCCCACGGCCTGCTAACCACCGATCGCGTCTTGCCGCGCCGGTCGCTCCCGCTCACCCGTGATCCCGTTGTTCTCGCGATCCGGCGCCTCCGCGGGGCTCGCGAGCGCGCCGGAGCGCTCACGCCCGACCTCATCCAGTGCTGGTCTCTTGACGCGATGCATATCGCCCGCGCCGCCTTCGGCACCGGTCCCGGATCGCCTGCACGCTGCGCCGTCATCGCCCGCCCCCCAATCGCGCCGCAACGCTCGCACGCCTCCGATTCCGACCTCGCCACGGGGCGAGAGGTCCTGCTCGCCTATGACCACGCCACTCGTACCGCTCTGGCACCGCTGCTCTCGCGCCACGGCAACGATGCGGCCGATCGCTGGCTCCCGACCATCCGGCTCATTTCCCCGCCCGCATTCGAGCGCGGCGGCCCCATCACCATGGATCGCGTCGCACTGCGGGCATCTCTTGCTCTCAAGCCCGCCGACATCGTCATCTCGCTTCTTGCCGATCCACCCTCCCTCGCCGATGCACACCGCCTCTGCTTTGCGATTGGCGTTCTCCGCGCCGTGGGCCATCGCACCGTGCTTTTGCTCCGCCGGGGCGCACGCCACGACCGGCGCGCCGTTGCGTATCTCACCGCACATTCGCGTCGATGGGGGATGGTCATCGCGAACCTCTCCCTTGCGCAGCTCGCCATCGCGGCGGATCTTGCTGTCATCGACAACATCCCGAATCCCGACGGCACCACCTTTCCCACTTGCGGACCCGTCGGCGCGTCCCTGGCGCTCAGCATCGGCCTTCCCATCGCCACTTTTCCCGGCGTTCTTCCGCACTGGCCGGTTCTGTCCGTGCCTTCCTCCTCTCTGGGTCGCCTGGCCGTTCCCATCAGCAACTACCTCGAAAACCCGCAGACCCGCCTCGACTGTGCCGCGTCCGCACGCACGTTCTGCGATCGCGCCCGCGCTGCACGGGGCTTCGAGACGACCCTCGCCGCAGTCTGGCGTGAACAACTCAATGTTCCTTCATCTGATGCCGCCCCGACGCTCATACGATAATCCACTCATGCGACGCCGCGCCTTTACGTTGATCGAGCTGCTGGTGGTCATCGCCATCATCGCGTTGCTCGTCGCGCTCCTACTGCCCGCGCTCGGCAGCGCACGCGCTCAGGCCCGAGCGATCGTCTGCGGCTCCCGGCTCCAGCAGCTCGGCATCGCCATCAACCTGTACTTCGGCGACTACGACAACAAGCTCCCGCAAGCCACCACCCTGCTGGGCGGGAATAACGTCATCATCGGCACCCTCTACGGCGGCAAGAAGGGCACGCTTCCTTTCTACGACATCAACACCAAGGGCGCGGAACTCCGTCCCCTCAACAGGTACATCCTCGATGTCGTCCCTCCGCCCGACGACGACACTACTACCGTCTTTGAGATCGAGGCGTTCAAGTCCCCCTGTGACCGGGGCGGCACCATTCCGGGCTTCGGCTTTCAGAAATCCATCTACGACTTCCTCGGCTCCAGCTACGCACTCAACGACCACGCCAACAAGCCCACGCCCGGCACACCCGAAATAGCCACCCTCGTCCCCAATGGCGGCGGCCGCATGCCCGAGATCGCCACGCCCAGCAAGACATGGCTCCTGGGCTCCATGCCCATTTTCAACGCCGACGGTGGCGGCAACAACCAGTACTACTGGTACACCACGCGCGGCGGCGGGTCCCCCACTGCCGCCGCTGATATGAAGGCCAACCTGCTGTTCGCCGATTGGCACGTCGGTACCCAGCTCAAAGTCCCCGCGCAACCGGTGAACACCACCAAGGACTACTCCTTCTGGCCCATCCCGGTCGCTAACCCGAGCACGATCGCGCCCACCTTGCCATAGAACATCGCGACCCTATTTCCCAAATGCAATCGTTGGGCTGTTCGCATACAATGATTTTGCGTGGAGTCTCAATGCGAACACTGAGCGAGTCCAATCTGACGGAGACGGATAGGCAGGCTGCTATAGCCGCCGCCGCGTTGCTCCGCGCCAAGTGGCCGCTGCTCTCGCGTGTGATCATGTTCGGTTCCCGCGCCCGCGGCGAAGCAACTCCGGATTCAGACCTGGACCTCCTCGTGCTCGCAACTCACCCGGTCAGCCGCGCCGATCGCCACGAGGTGACGCGTCTTCTCTCTCCGCTCGGACGTGAACTAGGCATCATGTTCGGTACCATCGTCGCCGCCGAATCCGATTGGGAACGTGGCGTTCTGGGGGCCATGCCCTTCCGCGCAACGATCGAGCGTGACGGAGTGGCGGCTTGAAGCTTCCCGAAGACTGAGCCGCCGCCGTGAGCGGGCTGCTCGCCATGAGCCGCGATGCACTCGGCGTTGCGGAACGCGAACAGACACTCAGTCCGATCGCGGCAGTAAACAGGTCGTATTACGCTGTTTTCTACGCCGCCGCCGCTGTCTTCGCGAGTGAGGGGCAGACATTTTCCAAGCACACCGCGTTGCGAGCCGCGATCCACCGCGACCTCGCGAAAACCGGGCGGTTGCACGAAGAGATCGCCGCGTTGTACGACCAGTTGCTCGAGGATCGTGGCGACGCCGATTGCGCCGCCATCATCTCACTCACTGCCCAGGAGGGACGCGAGGCATTCGAGAACGCGCAGCGTGTCGTCGCTGCGTTGCAGCAGTTGCTGCCATCAGAAACCCAATAAGCCGACGCATCCGATTTCTTGGCCTCGCCGTCGCACTCTACTCTCCCCCATGTGGATCGCCCCCACCACCCTTTCCGGCACGCTGCTTCGCCTCGAACCCCTCGAGCTTCGCCACGCCCCCGATCTCCTCACCGCCGCCGATCCCGATCTCTTCCGCCACACGCCGCAAGCCCCGCCGGAGTTCACCGTCGCCGGCTTTGAGCAGAACATCGCGCGCGTGCTCTCGCTCCCGGATGTCGTCGCTTTCGCCATCATCCTCCTCTCCACCGGCAAAGCCATCGGCCGCTCGACCTTCATGGACATCCAGCCCGCCAACCGCGGCGTGGAAATCGGCCGCACCTGGATCGCCCGCGCCCACCACGGCACGCGCATCAACCCGGAACTCAAGTTCCTCATGCTCCGCCACGCCTTCGAGGAGCTTTCCCCAACCGCTATTCGCGTCCAGCTCACCACCGGCGGCACCAACCTGCACTCGCAAGCCGCCATCGCCAAACTCGGCGCGATCCGCGAGGGCACGCTCCGCCACAATCGCATCGTCCCCGCAACCGCCGACCCCGCCGGCCCCACCATGTTCCGCGACACCGTCTTCTACAGCATCCTGCAAGACGAATGGCCGCGCGTGAAGCAGGGATTGCTTGGGCGAATGGCCGCCCCGATTTCACCCGCGTAAGCGTCTAACCGACAGGCACTTACGCCCCACACGCCCCGCTCCCGCAATCCCGAGCAACATTTCGCCAATCACTTAGGGGAATGCGATAGACTGCTCCGCCGACTCTCTCATTCACGCAGGCGGAACGCTCACCATGCTCGACGCTCTTTTCTCTGGCAATGCTCCTTGGTTCACGATCCCAGCACTTGTTGGCTCGGCATTCCTTGGCTTGCGAATCCTTCTGCTGCTCGTCGGCGTGCATGGCCTGCACGTGGGCGACCACAGCGGCGACATGGGCGGCCATTCCGACGGCCACACCGACGCCATGCAGTTGTTCTCCGTCCAGAGCATCATGGGCTTCATCATGGGCTTCGGTTGGGGTGGCTTCGCGCCCCTCAAGGCCGGGCTGGCTATGCACTGGGTCATTCTGATCGCTCTAGCCGTTGGATTTCTCTTCGTGGTAGTTCAACTCCTTCTTTTCCGCGCCGCCTTCCAACTCCAGTCCAGCGGAAACGTCGTCCTCGATCATGCCATGGGAACTCAGGGCGTCGTATACGTTGAGATTCCCGCCGGCTCGCGCGGCCGGGGACAAGTCACACTCGTCATCGATGGCAAGCAGCGCATTCTCAACGCGATCACTCCAGACGACTCGATCCCCAGCAAGACGCGCGTGAATGTTGTCGGCATCAATCCCGACAACACAATCACCGTACGCCGAGCCACATAGCCCGAGATCATCCGTCCGGCCAAGGCACTCATTCCCAGCCACAGCACAAGCGATTTCGAAGGAGTTCGAGAAATGTCGATGACGTTCTTGGCACAGACCGGTCCGGAATGGGGCAAATATGCTCTTCCCGCTGTCGGTGGACTTGTCCTGATCCTGTTCGTCGTAATCGTTTTTGTCGCAACGCGATACAAGCGATGTCCATCTAATCGCGTCATGGTGGTCTTTGGTCGCGTTGGCGCCGGACGATCCAGCAAGTGCATCCACGGCGGCGGCGCATTCATCGTCCCGCTGACGCAGGACTACGCCTACCTCTCCCTCGAACCCCTCGCCATCGAGATCCCCCTCGAAGGCGCTCTCTCCCAGAACAACATCCGCGTGAACGTCCCCGCCACTTTCACCGTCGGCATCTCCACCGATCCGGTGCTGATGAACAACGCCGCCGAGCGTCTGCTCAATCTTCCGACGCCGCAGGTCCGCGAGCAGGCCCAGGACATCATTCTCGGCCAGCTTCGCCTCGTGATCGCGACCCTCACCATCGAGGAGATCAACAAGGACCGCGAGAAGTTCATGAACCTGATCAACGAGAACGTTGCCCAGGAGATCAACAAGATCGGCCTTGAGCTCATCAACGTCAACATCCGCGACATCACCGACGAGTCCGGCTATATCTCCGCCATCGGCAAGCGCGCCGCCGCCGAGGCCATCAACCGTGCCAAGGTCGAGGTCGCGCAGCAGGAGAAGGAGGGCGCGATCGGCGAGGCCATCGCCGTCCGCGAGCGCACCGTCCAGGTCGCCAACGAATCCGCCACTGCCGTGCAAGGCCAGAAAAACGCCGAGCAGGCCCGCCGCGTCGCCGTCGCCGCCTCAGAAGCCCAAGCCATCACAGGCGAAGTCCAGGCGAAGCGCGACATGGAGATCGCCGCCGCGCAGCGCGAGGCCGAAGCCGTCGCCGCCAAGAAAACCGCCGAACAAACCCAGCGCGTCCGCGTCGCCGAGGCCGAAGCCACCGCCAAAACCGGCGAGAACACCGCCGCCGCGACCATCGCCGAATCCAACGCCAAGCTTGCTGAAATCCAGGCCGATGCCCGCCGCCGCTCCGATGTCGCCCTCGCCAAATCGCAGGAAGCCATCGCCATCGCGCAGCGCGATCAGGAACTCGCCCGCCTCGGCAAAGAGCAGCTCGCCCCTCAGGAAATTGAAAAGAAACGCATCGAGATCGCCGCCGAGGCCGAGGCCGAAAAAGTCCGCCGCGAAGCCCGCGGCCAGGCCGACGCCACGCTCATGAAATACCAAGCCGAAGCGACTGGTGTGCAAAAGGTGATGGAAGCCAAGGCCGAGGGCTACCGCAAACTCATCGAGGCCTGCGGCTCCGATCCCGCCGTCGGCCCCACGCTCCTCCTCATCGAGCAGCTCCCCAAACTCGTCGCCGAGCAGGTCAAGGCCATCCAGAATCTCAAGATCGACAAGATCACCGTCTGGGACCAAGGCGGCCAAAACGCCAACGGCCGCAACGCCACCACCGACTTCCTCAGCGGCATGGTCGGCGCGCTCCCTCGCCTCCACGAGCTCGCCCAGCAAGCGGGTATCGAGCTCCCCGCCGCGCTCGGCAAGATCGCCAGCCGCGCTGAAGATGTTCACCCTCCAACGAAGCCCGCCGCGGATGTGCCCAAGAAGTAGTCCCTACTCCCCCTCCCCCGCTCCAGCGGGAGAGGTGATCCGAGTCCGCGAGGTTCGGACGGGGTCCGAACGCTCCAGTTGTACCTCTCGCCCTGCGCCGCCTTCGCATCCAATTCCACACCACACTCCAAGGCCGCCCTGCGGCCATTTTTCATTCAAGAGCCCCGCGTCCGGCAACATGAAGTACACTTTTCCCCATGCTCCACCGTTCTCCCATCTGTCTCCTCGTCGCGTTCACCCTTCTCATCCACACGTTCCTCCTCAACTCCCCCCTCCGCGCCGCCGCGCCGCCCGAGCCCCTGGGGCCCCCAACCCTCTCCACCGCCTCCGGCCCTCTCCGCATCGCCATCATCGGCCTCGTCCACGGCCACGTCGAGGGCCTGCTCTGGAACGCCTCCAAGCGTGATGACCTCAAACTCGTGGGCATCTACGAGCCCAACCGCGCTCTCTTCGATCGCCTCGCCGCCAAGTACAAGCTCGACCCTTCCCTGTACCACGCTAATCTCAACGACATGCTCGACGCCGCCAAGCCCGAGGCCGTCAGCGTTATGACCTCCATCAAGGACCATCTTCCCGCCGTCGAATCCTGCGCAAGGCGCGGCGTCCACCTCCTCCTTGAAAAGCCCCTCGCCTTCTCCAAGTCCGATGCCCAGCGCATGGAGACCCTCGCCCGCGAGCACCACATCCTCATCCTTACCAACTTCGAAACAAGTTGGTATGCCTCCATCCGCGAGGCCCAGCGTATGGTCGCCTGCGGCGAGCGCTCTCCCATCCGCCGCATGATCTTCCGCCACGGCCACAAAGGCCCGAAGGAAATCGGCTGCGCTCGCGAGTTCACCGACTGGCTCACCGACCCGGCTGAGAACGGCGCGGGCGCACTCGTCGATTTCGGCTGCTACGGCGCGGTCCTTTCCACCTGGCTCATGAACGGCCAGCGTCCTATCACCATCACCGCAAGCACATCCACCCTCAAACCCGACACCTACCCACGTGTGGACGACGATGCCACCATCATCCTCACCTATCCCACCGCCACCGCAACGATCCAGGCCTCATGGTGCTGGACCCACGACAACAAGGAGATGGACCTGCACACCGAGCGCGGCTCCATCCACGCCGCCAAATGGGATGCCCTCCAGCTCCGCGATGAGAACGCCCCCGCCAAGCCTATTACCCCTCCTCCCAAACCCGCCCACCTCGAAAACGAATGGACTTACTTGCGCCAGGTCATCCGCGGCGAGTGCAAAGTCGATCCCCTCTCCTCCCTCGAATACAACATCATCGTCGCCGAAATCCTCGACGAAGCCCGCCGCCAAGCCACACGCAAATAGCCCCGCTCCCCCGCCCCGGCGGGGGATGTGTTACAAGCGAAGCGTGTGACGAGGGGGCCGCCTGTTCCATCCTGCGCGCGCCGCGGGTTCGCCGCCGCATCGGGCGTCAACCCATGTTGCTGCCAACCTCATTCCCCTGCTCACCCGCTCTTTCTTGCCGCCGCAGGGCAAATCCCTCGCTCCCTCGACGAATACTGGCCTGACCAGTGGCATGTGCTTTCCAACCCATGTTTCAGGCGGTTCGCCCGAAGTACGCTGCCTGAGTCTCTACTACATCATGCCCCCAGCCCGCTCACGATCAGATCATCCATTCATAGCCCGAATCCCTCATACTTGGATGCCTCCTCCCTGATGCCTTCTTCCCCCGCGGCTCTTCGAGTATCCTGACTGCATGCCCACGCACTCTACCGCCGACATCGCCACGCTCTTCCCCAACCTGATGGATATCAAGGACGTATCTCTGCGCGATCGCGTCGCGGCCGTCTGGAACGAAGCCCTCACGTCCGGCTGCGGCGGAAAGGGCTGGACCTTCGATGAGATCCGCGCCATTCCCTTCACGCTCCTTGCGGGCAAGATCGACATGCGCTTCGTCGAGCACCTCAACTCCTGCTGCAAGCAGTGCATCGCCATCAGCAAAGTTCTCAACGAAGTCTTCGGCGCCCGCATCCCCATCAACCTTGATTACCTCATCGCCGGCTCCCTCCTCGCCGACGTCGGCAAGATGCTCGAGTTCGACAAGTCCACGACCGGCGCCGTCATCAAAGGCCACTACGGCGACATGCTCCGCCACCCTTTCAGCGGCGTCGCCCTCTGCTTCAAGCACAACATCCCCCCCGAAGTCATGCACATCGTCGCCACGCACTCCCACGAGGGCGATAAAGTCGAACGCACCATCGAGAGTTGGATCTTCCACCACGCCGACTTCATTGACTTCGACATCGCGAAAGTCCTCGGCAAGCAGGCCAAGTAGTCTTCTTTGAGATCTGGATCAGCAGCTGATCACGCCGCCATGCGCATCGAGCTCTGCGCCGCCGTCGCCTTGCCGAAGCAGCGGTCCATCACCTCGCTCCAGTCGCTCTCGATGTGCGTGTCCCAGTCCGTCGCCGCCTGTTCGCGCAGGCAGTTGATGAACGCCGCGCGGACCTCGGGCATCTGCCGCTCTGTGAAGCCCGCCGCATGCATCCGCCGCCGCATCCCGCGCACCGCCCCCGACTCCTCATTCAACCGTTCAACCCGCTTGCACACGCTCGACGCAGCCATCGCAAACGCGAACCGATTCGACTTCGATCCCAGATTGAACATCGCACTCGCATTCGGCGCGATGCGATGCAGTTGCTCGGCGAACCGCTCCATCACCGGAAACATTGCATGACTGTGGCGTGCGATGAAGGTGGCCAGGCGCTGGTGCTGCGTGAGTTCGGACATGAGAAGCGGCTCCTGAAAGTGTGCGGCTGTCATCGGCTGTTTTGATGCTCGCCCCGCCGCGCGA
>JBKJOD010000203.1:0-5434 GCA_046593245.1 Phycisphaerales bacterium | reverse complement strand
GCCCGAAGCGGGATCGACGTTGCCGGCGGGATGGCCGCCAAATTTCAGCACGCCGCGCTGGGCCCGCTGCGCAAGGATGTAATCGCGCTGCGAGGGATCGGCCAGCCGCACGCGCGGATCCCACTGCGGGTTCTTGTCCAGCCAGGCGAGCGTTTCGGCGGACATACCCGTCATCGCGGTTTCCGGGAGCAACTCGTTGGCCTGGAACCAGAAGTGGCGAATCCAGCCGTCGGTCAGCACGATGTCCGCATCAAGGATCTGACCCGTGCGGGGATCGGTGCGGCTGGGGCCGATGGCCGTGCCCTGGTCATTCGCCAGCCAGCGAATGAAGTTGTAGCGCACATCCTCCGGGTCCTTCTCCATGTTGGCGTTGGTGGAGGAATCCTGGTAGTAGACCTCAATAGCATCGGCGATGCCCACCTTCTCGTACGCCTTGTTCCACGCCAGGATGCCGTCGCGCACATGACGGCGATAGCGGACGGGAACCTTGTTGTCGATGTAGAACACGATCGGCGTCTTCGGGGGCGAGAGCTTCAGCGCGGGGTCACGCTTCTCCAGGTTCCAGCGGTTGATGTACCGCACCCACTTCTTGTCATCACGAAACTTGCCCAGGTCGCGGAAGCTGGTGGTGAAGTAGCCGATCCGCTCATCCGCCTCGCGCGGCTTGTATCCGGTGCTGTCCGGCAAACGGCTGATCGAATAGTGGAATGTCCTGAGCTGCCCACCCGCGGCGGGCATCTCAATGGAAATTTCGATGTTCTCCGGAAACGCCTTGACGCTCTTGAACGTGGCCAGGTTGACGTTCGCGCCGCCGCCCTGCCCGCCGAAGAAGCGACCGGCCTGGCCGGCCAGCAGCCCCTTCAGATCGATGACCGGCTGCCCGCCCGGACCCATGCACTTGATCGGAATCTCCAGCAGCACGCGATCGGAAAACTGCTGGTTCACGCCCGCCTTGGATTCATCATCTCCGGTAGAGCGGGTCTCGAAGTTCGGCTGCACCAGCGCAAGCGTCTTGTCGTAGCGCCGCCAATAAGCGACGACGGCGTTGCCCTGGAGCCCGGCCCAGGTGTCGCCGCTGGCGACGGTCATGGCCCAGTAGTGCTTCTGCGACTGAAAACCCTTGGGCAGTTCCGCCAGCAGCGATTGGTCCTTGTCTTTCTTGAAGAGCGCGTAGAAGGGCTCCTTGCCCTGCTCGCTGAAAGACGAGACTTTTTCATACCCCTTCGACACCTCGGCAAATGGCTGAAAGTCCGGCTTCTCTTCCGGCGCAGCCGGGGGCGCCGGCGGGGCTTGGGCAAAGGACGGGACTGGCAAGCCCGCGAGCAGCGCGAGCAGAAGGGTGGCGGAGACCGCACCAATACGTGACGACGAGGCCATAAAAGCACTCCCTTGCGGCCGCGATCCGCCTGAATGACGGAGACGCGGCATACCCCCTCCCTGGGGATACGTGAACAACAGAATACGCGATCCCCGTCCGACGCGCTGGCCCAACGTGTGAGGCAAGCCGACGGAAGCGGGGATTGATCTGTACCGGTCTATTTCGGCGTGGGTTCAGCCGCGGCGATAATTCAGGCCGCAAAGATGCCCAAGTGCAGCACCTTCATCCGCAGCCAAAGAATGAGGAACAACGTGATTACCCCAAAGCACCCCACCGCCACCTGAAAGGGGCGATCCCGGGTCGCCATGTCCGTTGGGTCGTCGTATTCCCCGACCTCCACCTTCACCATCGCTCGCAGCAGGCAATAAGTGGCCGGGAGCATGGTGAGCCAGAGCAAGTTGAAACCGCGGGTGTAGAGATCGGATTGGGACTGGACGTACTGGGCATACGTGATCAAAGTGGCGACGCCGGTGACGACCATGGCCATG
This sequence comes from Phycisphaerales bacterium, assembly GCA_046593245.1. Classification (GTDB taxonomy): domain Bacteria; phylum Planctomycetota; class Phycisphaerae; order Phycisphaerales; family UBA1924; genus UBA4658. The sequence goes on along the minus strand of JBKJOD010000203.1, from coordinate 3,568 downwards.
CGGAGCAGGTCGTCGGTGTATTTGAGTTGCACGCCGCGGGTGGTTGAGGCGGCGGCACCCATGGTGCGGCGCTCTCCGAGCCGCTTGCCGAAAGCGAGAAACATCGAAACGAAGAACGTGACGTTCAGTAGCCAGGAGGAGGGAACCACGGCCACGGCAGCGCACCCCCCGAGAACGCGCAGCACGAACCCGATCGAGAGGGAGATGACATCCGCCACGGCTTTGTGCTTGAGCCATGTGGAGTATGCAAGCACATTGGCCACATACAGGATCACGCACGCGCCGAGCAACTCACGCGGTCCGAGCAGGTTCTCTCGCGCGGGCACAAGAAGCAAAGCAGCGGCCGCGAGCATGAAAAGGGCTATGGCAAACGTGTACGCGTGCGCCACGCCGATGCGCCCCGAGGCGATCGGCCGATGCCGCTTGCGCGGATGCGCCCGATCGCGCTCCCGGTCCTGCACATCGTTGTGGACATAACACCCGCTGGACGCAAACGCGAACGCGAGGAACGCGCCCAGCACCGCGAGCGCCGATGGCGCATCTTTGATCGCCAGCCCATACACTGGACCGACCACAACGAACGCACCCTTGGCCCACTGCATGGGCCGGGCGAGTCGGATGTAATCGGATATTGCTTCATTCGATCGCGCGTGCGGAGCAGGCGATGCCCCGTTGCCCACAGTTGAAGAGGATTCCGCAGCGGACCCTGACATGGAAGCTTCTTCTTTCATTGGCTGCAAAGTCTATCGGACGTTCGCACTCGCCTGTTGAAAGGGAGACGAATGGAGACGCCGGGGTGTTCGCTGCCAGGCCCGAAACTTGACCGACTGCTCGAGTTCGCGACGTCTCGAGGTCTCATATAGACTGCACGCTCGTGGCGTGCCGATACGGCGTATGACCCTTCTGTACTCCCGCAGACATGACCCCCCCACGCCACTCTTCACAACCTCATCCTCGTCCCGATGCCCCCGACGGTCGCGGATTGGCCGCGCTGCTGCTGGTTGCGTTTCTGCTCCCTGCCACGATGCTCTGGACGATCACCTGGACGCGCGGCCGCGCCGCCTGCGATCAATACGAATATCACCTCAAAGCCATTCTAAAGTTCGCCGCGGAACTTCCTCGCCCGGATCTGCAGGACTATCTCTCCGCAACCACGCCCGGCTATCACCTGCTCGTGGCCGCGGCGGCGCGGCTGGTCTCGCCCAGTCCGGTCTTCCTGCAAGTGGCCGCGGCACTGTTCACAGTCGCCTTGCTGTTGCTGCTCGCCCGCCTGCTCTGCCGTGCTGGCCAGCATCGTGGCCGCTCATGGCTCGAACTTGCGGCCCTCGCGCTGCCGGTCGTCGCATCGCCGTATGTGTTCACCTCGGGCGTCTGGTTGCTGCCGGATAATGCCGGATGGCTGCTGGCGCTGATCGTGGTGATGACCAGCGTCCGCTCTCGGCAATCCACAAACACGCTGATGTTCGGTGGACTTACGCTTGCCGTGCTCGTTCTCGTGCGGCAGAGCCACGCCTGGGCCGCTGCGCCCCTGCTCGCGGCGGGCTGGATGAGCAGCACCCAACCATCTGACGCGGGGCTCGCCGGTGCCCTGCAACAACCCGCGCGCCGGATCTCCATGACCCTCGTCGCGGCGCTCGTCTGCATTCCCGCAGCCCTGATTCTCGCGGCATTCGTGCGGCTCTGGCACGGTCTCACGCCGCCCTCCTTTCACGAACAACACCTCGTCAAGGGCCACTCGATCATCAACTGGGCCACGGTGCCCTTCATTCTCTCGCTCATCGGCCTCTTCTCCCTCTTCTTCCTCGGATGGCTCTGGACAGGGGTGGCACGAGCGTGGCAGGAATCGCGGCTCACACTCGTGCTGATCGCGTTCGCCGCGCTTGCCTGGGCCGCGATCCCCAAAACGACATTCCTGCGCGAGCCGCGCTCGGGCGGGCTGTGGGGTGTTGTTGAGAAGATGGACAATGCGGGGCTCTCGATTGCACATCACACCAGCCCGATGCTCCTCGTGCTCGCACCGCTCGGTGCCGTGATGCTGGCGGGCTGGGTTATTCTCATCGACGACAAACGCCGCTGGATCATCGCCGCGGCCGTTGCCGCCTTCATCGCCGCCCAATCCGCCAACGCCAACTGCTGGCAGCGCTACCACGAGCCGTTCCTGCTCATGCTCTTCGCACTGCTCGCCGCGCGATATGGCGGAAGTGCCATCGAAGCGGGCTGCAGCGGCCGCGGCTCATGGCTCGCCGCGTGGCGACTCATGGGCCCCCTTCTGCTAGCCCTGCTCCTGAGCATGACCACCCTCGCCGGTCTGATGTCAGGCCGAGATCCACTCCACCCAGACCCCGAACAGCCCGCGGTTTCGACGCCGCGCGATCCCATCCGCTGAATCCGGCGTACCAGCGTGCCCACGATCTGTGGATGCGCCAGGCACAAACGCCGATGCTCTCAAACGTCGCCGCGCGTGGCGGCACTCGCTTTCGATTCGTCCAATATCGCGCATTTCTTGCGCTTCTATGCCCCCCCTTCCCACTTCAACTCCGCCCAAGCGAGCCCTGATCACCGGCATCACCGGGCAGGACGGCTCCTATTTGGCTGAGTTGCTGGTCGCCAAGGGATATCAGGTCCACGGGATCATGCGCCGCGCGAGTTCGTTCAACACCTCGCGCATCGACCACATCTACCGCGATCCGCACGCCATCCACGGCGGCCCGGGCATGATCCTTCACCACGGGGACATTACCGACGCCAACATTCTCGAACGGCTGGTCCGCTCCATCGGCCCCGAAGAGGTTTACAACCTCGCGGCCCAGAGCCACGTCCGCGTCAGTTTCGAGATGCCGATTCACACCGCAGAGAGCACCGGCCTGGGCGCGCTCAAACTCCTCGAAGCCGTGCGCGACTATCAACAGGTCAGCGGCCGCGCCGTCCGCTACTACCAGGCCAGTTCATCGGAGATGTTCGGCCAAGTCGCCGAGACCCCACAGCGCGAAACCACTGCGCTCCGCCCGCGCTCGCCATATGCCGTCGCCAAGGTCATGGCGCACCACGCAACGGTGAACTATCGAGAGGCGTACGGCCTGCACGCCTCCTGCGGCATCCTGTTCAACCACGAATCCCCCCGCCGCGGCGAGACTTTCGTCACCCGCAAGATCACCCGCGCCGTCGGACGCATCAAGCTGGGCCTGCAATCCGCCGTGTATCTGGGCAACCTGGATGCCCAGCGCGACTGGGGCTTCGCGGGCGACTACGTCGAGGCGATGTGGATGATGCTGCAACAGCCCAACGCCGACGACTACGTGATCGCCACCGGACACTCAATCTCCGTGAAAGAGTTCGCGCGAGCGGCGTTCGCGCACGTCGGGCTGGACGCCAAGGATTTCGTCAAGACTGATCCCCGCTACCTGCGCCCCAGTGAGGTGGACACACTCTGCGGCGACGCCGGCAAAGCGAAGCACGCGCTCGGCTGGACGCCGCGCACCTCCGTCGCACAACTGGTCACGATGATGGTGGAGAGCGATCTGGAACTGGCGGCCCGCGAGAAGACGCTGCGCGATGCCGGGCACGAGGT
>JBKJOD010000115.1:0-24211 GCA_046593245.1 Phycisphaerales bacterium | reverse complement strand
GTTGAAGGTCAGCGGGCCGACGCCGAAGTTCCGATCCGCGGGCGTGAGAATGCTGTCCAATCCGCCGAATGAATATCCGGCGATGGTGAACTGCGTTGTAGATGTCAATCCGGGCGTCGTGCCCGCGGCCCGATCATGCACTACAAAGCTCGGACGTACCGTGGGTAGTGTCGGACTGACGCCAAACACGCTGATGAGCGAGAACCCTCCCGCCGTCTGAAATGTCACGCGCCCTTTGTCCGGCGCGGCGGTTCCATCAGCAATCTGAATCGTCACTTCGCTCGGGGTGTTCAGCCCGAAGGTCAGAAGTCCCTTGATTTCCAGCCCTGGCGCATCGATACGGCCTATCGCCGATGCGCTGCTGGTCGTACCCTTGTAGAAGTTAATGAGGGCATCAGCCTCGGCCTGTGTGTTCGCCACAATCGTGAAGTCGCTGGTCGGGCGGGTGGTCGCGATGATGCTCAGCTTCACCGGCCCCTGGATCGCCACAAAGTCGAGCGCGGCCGTGGCCTCCAACCCTTCGATGGCGACAAAGTTGCCGCCGATCATGTTGTTCGCCGAAGTCGCGATATCAAACTGATCGCCTGCAACCAGCCCACTTGAGTTGCCCAGCCGCAGGGCGAGCACTCCGTTCAGGTTTCGCCCGGCGGGAAGCGTGATGGTGTCGTATTGCACCGCACTGGCGGTTGCGTGGTTGAGGTCGATGACCACCCGATCGTTCCGGGCCAGATCAGCACTTGGCGCAAAGACACCGATCGCGCTGCCGCCCGGGTTGAACGCCGAGTGATCCAGCATCACGCGCGGTTCAAGTTGCTCGGCCATCGCGCGATCGCCTGGAACGCGACCGGCATCACGCAGGATCTTGCGAAAACGAAGCGAGGGCCTGTTCATGGCGGACTGATGGCGCGGCGTGGGCTGATCCATGAGAACTCTCCGGAAGCGGAACGAGCGCGCAATCAACGAGTGCAGATCGTGCGCGGAACTGGATTGGAGTTGTCGGACAACTCTGAAATGGTCACGCCGGCGAATTGGCGTATGGCAAACCCTTGTACCGCGCGTATACGGGGTTCGCAAGGCAGAAAACTCAGCGGTGCAGAACGCTGTGGTGGCGGAGCGGCTTCCAATCCGACGCGGCGACACACCCCCTTCCGTTCGAAGGATCTGCCATACATATTCAACTGCGCAAAGCACAGCCGCCCCAAGTCGAGCTCGCACTCGATACAAAGCCAGCCCAGCCCAAACTGAAATCGAAACAAGCCCGCACGACAGGGTGCGCCCGCCAATGTATCAAGACTCACATGCTCGAAGAAGAACAAAAACAGATTCCAGAAATGGTAGTGGTTTTCCCGCAGACACATGGCGGTCCAGCTTCCCAATCGAGCGGATGTACACTGCGGCCATGCACAAAGTGATCATGATTTCGCTGTGGACTCTCACATCCTTGTTTGCTGGTCAGGCATTCGCACAGGGGCCCGCACCGGCGGTGAGTGCCGTGGCGGCCGCGCCGAGTGGGACGCCGATCGGGTACTACCGCCAACCCGCGCTGGGGAAAGACGCTCTGGTCTTCGTCGCCGAAGGTGACTTGTGGAAGGTCCCCCCCCGAGGTGGGATTGCGACGCGCCTCACCAGCCACGCGGCCGATGAGCTTCGTCCGGCACTCTCTCCTGACGGAACGCAAGTGGCATTCACCGGGCAGTACGAGGGGCCCACGGAGGTGTACGTCATGCCCCTCACGGGCGGGCTGCCGACGCGGCTCACATTTGACGGGGCTCGAGCGGTGGTCGTGGGGTGGACGCCGGACGGACGGATCATGGCGACCACAGATAAGTTTTCAACGCTGCCAAACACACAGTTGACGTTGATTGACCCGAAGACGCGGACGCGAGCGATTGTGCCGCTCTCGCAGGCATCCGACGGAGCGTTTGACCCGGCAACCCCGAACGCGGCGGATGCCACGTTGATCCTCACGCGGCTGCCGTTCAACGGCAGCTCCACCAAGCGATACAAGGGCGGAACGATTCAGCACTTGTGGAAGTACCGCAGTGGGGACAAAGAGGCGACCGAACTCCTTGCGGACTTTGACGGAACCAGCAAACATTCGATGTGGTGGTCTGGGCGGGTGTACTTCCTGAGCGACCGGGACGGGGCCATGAACGTGTGGTCAATGACCGCAGATGGCGCGGACCTGAAGCAGCACACGACGCACAAGGGGCTGGATGTTCAGGATGCATCGCTGCAGGGTGGAAAAATCGTGTACCAACTTGGAGCGGACCTCTGGCTGCTGGATGTTGCAAGCGGAACGACCGCGATCGTGCCGATCGCGCTGGATACCGATCTGGATCAACTGCGGGAACGCTGGATCGAGAAGCCAATGGACTTTCTCACCAGCGCCCACATCTCGCCGGATGGGGAGAAGGTCGTGATGACCGCACGCGGGCGGGTGTTTGTTGCGCCCGCAAAGCAGGGGCGGCTGGTGGATGTAGGGCGGAACGACGGCGTGCGATATCGCGCGGCCCGGTTCGCGGATGATGGGAAAGGTGAGTCTTCTGTAGTGGCACTGTCGGATGAGACGGGCGAGGTCGAGGTGTGGAAACTGCCCGCGAACGGCGTGGGCAAGGGGGAGCAACTCACCAAGGATGGCAAGGTGCTGCGGTGGGAGACCTCACCATCACCGGATGGCAAGCGGATCGCGCACCACAACAAGAATCAGGAACTCTGGATATATGATGTCGAGAACAAAACGGACACCAAGATCGAAACCTCCAGCATTGAGGACTACAACGATCTAGAGTGGAGCCCGGACAGCGCATGGCTGGCCTTCGGAACTTATGCGGAGAACAGTTTTCGTGTGGTTCGCCTCTGGAACGCCGCGGATGGCAAGATCACCACGGTGACGACCGATCGGTACGACTCATTCTCGCCCGCATGGAGCGCGGATGGGAAGTGGCTTTATTTTCTCTCGGACCGCACGCTGAAAACGGTGCAGCCCTCGCCATGGGGGTCGCACCAGCCGGACCCCTATCTGGATCAGAAGACCAAGGTGTACGCACTCGCGCTAAAACGCGATCAACGCTGGCCGTTCATGCCCAAGGACGAGGTGCAGCAGGCGAGAGAAAAGGCCGAGAAGGACAAGGACAAAGAGAAGAAAGACACCGACAAGCCCAAGGACGACGCGACCAAGACAGATATCGAAAAGAAGCAAACGGACAAGAAGGATGACGTAAAGAAGGACGGGGAGAAGAAGAAGCCCAAACCAGTTGAGATCGAACTCGAAGGCATCGTGTCGCGCGTGTACGAAACGCCCATCAAGCCCGGAAACTACTCGTCACTCGCGGTGAACGACAAGGCCCTTTTCTGGCTCTCCACCCCGAGCGGGTTCGAGCGCAAGAACGATCTGGAATCCATGGAGATCAAGAATGAACAGCCGGAAGTGAAAACCGTTCTGGGCGACATCGCCTCGTTCGAGCTCTCCGCAGATGGCAAGAAGATACTGGTGCGGAAGAAGGACACGTTCTATGTTGTGGACGCCGCACCGGGTCCGATCGCGGACCTGGATAGGAAAGCCGTGAATCTCTCCGGCTGGTCCCTCAGCGTCATCCCGCGTGTGCAGTGGCGGCAGATGTTCATCGAGTCCTGGCGGCTCATGCGAGACTACTTCTACGACACCAACATGCACGGCGTGGACTGGCGCGCGATGCTGGACAAGTACCTGCCGCTCACAGATCGCGTGACCACGCGCGGTGAGCTCAACGACCTCATCGCCCAGATGGTCGGCGAACTTTCCGCCCTGCACACCTTCGTGCGCGGCGGCGATCTTCGCGACGGGCCAGACAAAGTTGCGGTGGCCACGCTCGGCGCGGCATTGACTCGTGATGAGGCCGCGGGCGGATACCGCGTGGATCGCATCTACCAGTGCGAGAGCGACGACCCGGAACGCACGAGTCCGCTGGCAAAGCCGGATGTGGCGTGCAAGCCCGGCGATGTCATCTCCATGATCGACGGCGTTGCGACGCTGAGCGTGCCGGACATCTCCATGCTGCTGCGCCAGAAAGCGGGCAAGCAGGTGCTCATTCGCGTGCGGCCCTCCAAGGGCGACGGCGCCTTCGATGCGGATCGCGATGCCATCGTGTATCCGATCACGCAGGAGAGCGAGATGGACCTGCGGTACACCGACTGGGAGCACACGCGCCGTCTGAAAGTGGAAGAACTCGGCGCCGGCAAGATCGGCTATCTGCACCTGCGCGCCATGGGCGGGGGCGACTACACCAACTGGGTGAAGGGGTACTACCCGGTGTTCAATCGCGAGGGTCTCATCGTCGATGTCCGACACAACCGCGGCGGCAACATCGACTCTTGGATTCTCGGCAAGCTCATGCGAAAAGCGTGGTTCGCCTGGTCGCCACGCGTCGGCAATCCGCCCTCGTGGAACATGCAGTACGCATTCCGCGGCCACATGGTGGTGCTCTGCAACGAGCGCACCGCCAGCGACGGCGAGGCGTTCGCCGAAGGATTCCGGCGACTCGGGCTTGGCAAGGTGATCGGCACCCGCACATGGGGTGGTGAGATCTGGCTCTCATCCAGCAACGTGCTGGTGGATAAGGGCATCGCTTCGGCCGCGGAAACGGGTGTGTATGGTCCGGATGGGCTCTGGCTGATCGAAGGACGCGGCGTGGAGCCGGATGTTGTAGTTGATAACGGACCGCACGCCACATTCCTGGGAGAGGACGCACAGCTCATTGCGGCAGTGGAGCACCTGAAGAAGCTGATTGCGGAGAAGCCGATTCCCGCCGCAGTGCCGCCGCAGAAGCCCAACAAATCCTTCGAGAATGCCCCGGCAAAGTAGCGATACTAGAAGATTTCAGCAGGGCCGAAAACTGCGACCGACCGCGGTTGTGTCAATGTGACAACCCGGATTTCCGTACGTGCTCCGAACATCGTCACGACGATTTGGCTTCGTGGTCAATCTTCCAGTTTGCCGGTTCGCATCTGTGCCCCGCTGAAGTATCTTGTGGCTGGAGAAACCCATGAAGATGCGTGCCCACACGAGCAACCTGTTCGGTTGTCTTGCCGTCGTCGGATCGTTCATCGCCGCGTCGGGTGCGTTTGCGCAATCGACGCAATCGGTCGCACGCCAATGGGATGAGCAAATCCTTGCCGCGATCCGCGTCGATAAGCCGCGCCCGCCGATCCACGCTCGAAATCTCTATCACGTCTCCGCCGCCATGTGGGACGCTTGGGCGGCGTATGACCCGCACGCGGATCAGGTCTTTCACCACGAGCGCGTCACCGCGACGGACATCGAAGCGGCTCGCGCTGAAACCATTTCTTACGCGGCGTATCGACTCATCCGCTGGCGCTACTCCATCTCCTTCAACGCAGCGACCACACTTCCGATTCTGGATAACGCGTTCACGGCGATGGGGTACAACACGGCAAACACTTCCACCGTCGGCAACACCCCCGCCGCGCTGGGCAACCGCATCTTCGAGACCATCAAGAGCATCGGTCTGGTCGATGGCGCTAACGAGAGCGGGAACTACGCCGCCAGCAACGGCTACTCGCCGCAGAACGCGCCGCTGATCTTCGCGCGTCCCGAGATCAACATGGCGGACCCGAACCACTGGCAGCCGCTGGCGTTCTCGTTCCTCGTGCTGCAAAACGGCATCGTCATCGGCCAATCAGTGCAGGACTTTGTTTGCCCGCACTGGGCCAGCGTCGCACCCTTTTCGGTTCGGCGCACCGACACCTCACGCCCCTACTTGGATCCCGGCCCCCCGCCGATGCTCTACAGCCCGACCGAGACCCAGTTCAAGAATGAGCACGAGCAGGTGATCGCACTGTCCGGACAACTGGACCCGACCGACGGCGTGTTCATGGATATTTCCCCAGCCAACTTCCACAACAATCCCCTGGGCACCAACAGCGGCACGGGGTACTCTGTCAATCCGATCACCGGCACGCCCTACACGCCGAACATCGTCAAGCGAGGCGATTACGCCCGGGTACTCGCGGAATATTGGGCTGATGGCCCCAACTCCGAGACGCCCCCCGGCCACTGGAACGTCATCGCCAATCAAGTCGCCGACAGCCCGCTGCTCGTACGCCGCATCGGAGGCCAAGGGCCTGTGGTCGGCGCATTGGAATGGGATGTCAAGGTGTATCTTGCGCTCAACGGTGCGGAACACGATGCCGCAGTCGTCGCATGGGGCATCAAGGGAACGTACGACTCGGTGCGCCCGATCTCCGCGATCCGCTGGGGCTGCACGCAGGGTCAATGCTCAAACCCCAATGAGATCGCCTACAACCCGCAGGGGATGCACATCGTTCCCGGCGTCGTCGAGCCGATCACCGCTGCGTCCTCGGCACCCGGCGAGCGTCACGAGCAATTCTCCGCTAACATCGGCGAGATCGCCATCCGTTGCTGGCGCGGCCAACCCGCCATGCCCACCTCACAGATCGGCGGCGTCGGCTGGATTCTCGCCAAGAACTGGATGCCGTATCAGAAAAACAACTTCGTCACCCCGCCATTCGCCGCGTACATCTCTGGTCACAGCGCCTACAGCCGCTCCGCCGCGGAAGTGCTCTCGAGCATCACCGGCTCGCCGTTCTTTCCCGGCGGGCTTGGCACGAAGAACTTTCCCGCAAACGCGTTCCTCTCTTTCGAGCAGGGGCCATCGCAGAACCTGCAACTGCAGTGGGCCACCTACTACGACGCGGCCGACGAGGCCGGGATCTCCCGTCTCTACGGCGGCATCCATATCCAGTCCGACGATCTCACCGGTCGCGTCCTCGGCTCGCGCGTGGGCAAAACCGCCTGGACCAAGGCACAGAAGTATTTCCGTGGCCAGATTAGCTGCCCCGCGGACATCAACGCCTCCGGCTCACTCGGTGTGGACGACGTCATCGCCTTCCTCAACGCTTGGTTCGCCGGCGCTTCGCTCGATCCCACCGCGAATCCCGCTGACTTTGATGAGAACGGCACCGTGGAAGTCCGCGATATCTTCGCGTTCCTGAACGCGTGGTTCGGAGGATGCTCCTAAGCCCATGCGACGCGATTCTTGCCCCCACATCTAGGGGCTAGCCCGAACAGCCGATGCAAACCCGCCACCTTCCGGCCTTTGTGGCGCGCCCGCATACGAGGTGGTACCCGGATCCTCGTCGCATTCCTCATCCCCCCTTTACACAGGGGTCTGGCAGGCCGATATCCCAACTGGATTAGTTCCAGATCGGATACATCTGCCATGCCTCAATCCGGCGCAGAACAACTTGTCGTTCGCCAGCACGAGCGCTTCGTGTGCAGACTTCCCTCGCACATGCGAGTCGCCGAAGAGGCATCCGAGCAAGTCATGCTCGGGCGCTCCGTCGTTGACGGCACCGGTACGCTAAGCATGGTGATTACCGATGCCTCGCGCGGCGGCCTCGGCGTGGAATCCAATGTCTTTTTCCCGCGCGGCTGCCGACTGAAAATCCGCGTTGAGGACGGCACTGAGACCGTTCACGAGCTCACGCTCCGCGTGCAGCGCGTCACCATGATTGATCGCAAGCCGACGTACTACATCGGCCTCTCGTTTGTGTCCAAAGGCCCCGAGAATGATCTTGGTGTCGGGCTCCTGCTCGAGCAAGCCCGTCAAGCTGCGGCGGCCACAGCACGCACTGCCCCAACTGCACCTCTCAAGGGAGGTGGCTGAGTGACCGGACACGATGACTTTGTGCTCGCCGCGATCATCGAGGAAGGGCTCGCCACACGCGAGTCCGTGGAGAAGGCACGCACACTCGCGGCCGAGGGCGATCGCACCGTCTGCGAGATCCTCGCTGCTCAAAAGATCGTGGATGCCCGCACAATCGCTCTGGTCCGGGCCCAGGTCGCCGAGTTTCCGTTCGTTGATCCGAGCCAGTTTGACATCAACTTCTCGAACACCAAACTCATCAGCCGCGCCACGGCCGAGAGCATCGTCGCGTTTCCACTCTTTGTGGTGGGCGACATCGCAACCATCGGCATGGCCAACCCGCTGGACCTGAAGGCGGTTGACCAGCTCCGCTCCATGCTCAAGATGGACGTCGAGCCGGTGCTGGTCGAGCATAGCGCGCTGGCCAACCTGATCGAGCGTGCCTATGCACTCTCCTCCGGACCGCGCGAGCAGACGCAGCAAACCTCCGACGAGGCCACCGACCAGACGCTCACCACCGGCAAAGAGCCAATCGTCGCCGCGGTGAACCAGATCATCGCGCAGGGCATCGATCTGGGGGCAAGCGACATCCACGTCGGCCCCGATGAACGCGAGCTGCACCTGCGCTACCGCGTCGATGGATCGCTGCTCCCCTTCAAAGGCCCCTCTATCGATATGCACTCGGGCATCGTGCAGCGTTTGAAGGTCATGGCCAACCTGGATCTGACGCAGACACGCCGCCCGCAGGACGGCAAGATCCGTTTCGTTCACAACAACCGAACCATCGACATCCGCCTCTCGCTCATCCCCACCGTCAGCGGCGAGAATGTCGTGATGCGCATCCTCGCCAGTGCGGCCGGTATCCGCGGCTTCGCCGAGCTCGGCTTTCCAACCGACCAGATCGCCTACTTCGAGGATGTCATCGAAGCTCCGTATGGCATGATCCTGGTCACCGGTCCCACCGGCTCGGGCAAGACCACCACGCTCTACACCGCGCTGAAGCGGCTGAACACCGCGGATCGCAACATCATGACCATCGAGGATCCCGTCGAAATCCGCATGCCGCTCATGCGTCAGGTGCAGACCAACGCGGACATCGGCATGACCTTCGCCGGCGCGCTCCGCTCCATCCTGCGACAGGACCCGGATGTGGTCTTCGTTGGCGAGGTGCGCGACGAAGAAACCGCCCGCATCAGCGTTCAAGCCGCGCTCACCGGCCACCTCGTGCTTTCCAGTTTGCACACCAACGATGCCGCCGGCGCGATCCCCCGACTCCGCGACCTGGGCGTGCCTCCGTTCGCTGTGAACGCCGCGCTGCTTTGCGTCATCGCGCAGCGACTGGTGCGCCGCGTCTGCCCCGAGTGCGCCAAACCACACACCCCGGACCAGTCGATACTTGACAAGTTTAAACTCACGCCCAGTGACGGTCGCTTTGTTCGCGGAGTCGGCTGCGGCAAGTGCGGGAATCAGGGCACGCGTGGACGCGTGGGCATCTACGAGGCCCTCCGGCTCACGCCCGCGGTGCGCTCTCAGGTGGAAAGGCTGGCACCCGCCGCCGCGATCCGGCGTGGTGCCGTTGCCGACGGAATGAAGGAAATGTGGGTGGACGGTCTGGCCAAGGCCAAGCTCGGTCTGACCACGCTCGAAGATATCGCACGCATCATCGCCGTGCAGGCCACAGAGGATGAGGCGCAGGAAGCCCCTGCCAAGCCGAGCGTGCCCGCGCTCAAGGCGGCCGCATGATGGCCCCTACGTTCGAGTACGTCGCGCTGGACAAGGCCGGCGCGCGCCGGCGCGGCGTTGTCACCGCCGCTACAAAGCCAGAGGCATTCCGCAAGGTCTCGGGCCTGGGCTTCACGCCGCTCTCGCTCCGCCCCGCCGCAACCAAGTTCAGCACACGTCTTGGCTCATCTCGAATCAAGACCAAAGATCTTTCCAACTTCACCTATCAGCTCGGCGTGCTGGTTTCCGCCCGTATACCGATCTCCGAGGGCCTGCAAAACGTTGCGCAGCAGGAAACCAACACCAAGCTCAAGGTCATCGTGATGGATCTGGCCAAGCGCATCCAGGCCGGCGAGCAGCTCGCCATCGCCATGGACGTGCACAAAGACGCGCTCGGCGAGGTATACGTCGAAACCATCCGCGCTGCAGAAAAGTCCGGTAATCTCCCCAAGGTACTCGAGCATCTCACCGACATGCTCGAAAAGGGCCAGGAACAGGCGCGAATGGTCCGCAGCGCACTGATGTACCCGATCTGCGTCGTCTCCGTGCTCGGGCTGGCCGTGCTGTTCATGTGCGGCTTCGTCGTGCCCAAGTTCGCCAAAATGTTCCAGAGCAAGTCCCTCAAACTTCCGCTCGCCACCGAGATCCTCATGGGCTTCGGGCTTTCGCTCCAGAACTACTGGTGGGCGTATCTCATCGGCATCGCGCTCGCCGGAGTCGGCTTGCGGCTGATGTGGGTCCGGCCCGGGGGTCGCGCCGCAATCGATCAAGCGGCCCACCACATTCCATACCTCAAGTCCATCCTCATCGGCTCGACCATTTCACGTTTCACCCGTATTTTCTCGCTGTCGCTGCAATCCGGCCTCGGCCTGATCGACTCGCTGGAACTGGCTGGAAAGGCCGCGGGCCGCCCGCTGCTCTCACGCGATGTCCAGAAAATGGTCTCGCAGGTCCGCTCCGGCGGGCGGCTGATGGAAGTCCTGGCGGGCTGTCAGTATCTCACGCCCTTCACCAAACGCATGCTGGTCGCGGGCGAGCAGTCGGCGGAGATTCCCAAGATGTGCGCCGTCGTTTCCAAGCACTATGACCGCGAAACCGGTCACCTCACAAAGAACCTCTCCACGATTATCGAACCCGTACTGATCGTCGCCATCGCGGGGGTGGTCCTGCTGATCGCCCTCGCCGTTTTCCTCCCCATGTGGGATATGGCCAAGCTTGTCGGATAGTTGAATGAAAAATCTCGGGAACGCGTGAAGTTCCCATGTGTCCTGCCCGATGCAATCCTCGGAATCGTTCCATTCCGGAACACATCGCACGAACCACCAGGAGTTTTAGACATGTTTGCAGCAACCGTTCGCAAGTCTCGCGCGTTCACCCTCGTCGAACTGATCGTCATCATCGTCGTGCTCGCCATCCTCTCGGGTGTGGCCATCCCCAAGTACATCGATTACACCGCGAATGCGAAGGCCTCGGCCGGCAAGGCGACCATCGGTGCCGTCCGCACCGCGATCGCGAATTTCTACGCCAACTCCGCTCTCACCGGCACCGCCGCCTATCCCACGCTCGTGCAGATGCAGACGCTGGGCTCCGTGATGCAGGAAACCCTCCCCGCCAATCCGTACAACTCTTCCGCGGCCATCGCCGCCGCCACCTGGGCTGCAACGCCCCCCGTCAGCGGTGCCAACGGCTACAACTATGATGCCACCGCGGGCCGCTTCTGGCTCAACTCCACCACCACCGGCGTGAACGAGCACCTCTGGTAATCCTCCGCGAATACCCGACCGTGCGCTTCACGCCCGACGAACGCCCACTCACTTTGCCACATGCGCCAGGCCGCGCCGATGCTCTCGGCGCGGCCTCGCTCGTTCCCTGAGCTTTCAATCCGCAGCGTGCCACAGGCCATGCCCACCACTGCTCGACACTCCCGCTCCGCGTTCAACCTCATCGAGTTGATCGTGGTCATCGTGATCATCGGCATCCTCGCCGGTGTTGGCATCGGCACGATGGGCAAGAGCCGCCAGAACCGCCAGCGCCAGGCCGCTCGCACGCTCGTCACCGAGTTCTCTTATGCACGCGAGCGTGCTCTCGCCACCGGTCATGCCACGTGGGTCTATGTCTACACCAACACCGAGGTGGTCTCACTCTACGAGACCATCAGCGGCTCGGTGGTCGCAATGACCGATCCGGCGACCAACAAAGCTCTCAGCACCACACTGGGCGCCAGTTCCGACAACGCGCAGTACGCCGAAGTCGGCGTGCTCACGGTCAACGGCTCTACTTCCGCGTCGGCCATCATCTTCGGCTTCGACTGGCAAGGCCGCCTCACCGATTCTGGCGGTGTGCCCGCATCTTCGGACTGGACTGTCACCCTCACGCAAGCCGGCCAGACCACGATCACCATCACCATTTATGCCGAAACAGGGCTGGCATCCGTCACCGCCTGGTAATGCCCGCTCCCACCGCTGTCGATGCAGAGAATGACATGAGCCAGATCGGACGCTCCATCCCCCATTCTGTCTCCGCGCGGCGGGCCTTCACCCTGATCGAGGTCATCACCGCCCTCGCGGTACTCTCGCTGGCCGTCCCCGCCATGCTCTGGTCCATCCGCGATTCCACGCGCCGCCGCGCCGATCCCGTTCTGCTCTCCCGCGCCCGATGGCTGGCCGCGGAAAAGCTCGAAACCTGCATCGCCGACGGCCACTCTCCAGGGCGCGGCTACGCCTATCTCGCCAACGCCAACTACGCCGCGGAAAGCCCTGTGGCGGGCTTCACCGGAATGTCGCGCTCGGTCTCCATCGTCGAGACCGCTCCGAACTTCTCCGCAGGAACCGGCTGGAAAACCATCACCGTCACCGTCTCATACACCGACGGCGGCGGCGTTTCCCGCTCCCTCGCACTTGCCACGGTGCTCACGAGCTACACACCATGACCCGCCCTGCCCGCACATCTCCAGCGACCACGCGGCGCACGCCGCACGCGCCTCGTCGCAGACTGGGCTTCACACTCATCGAGGTCATCACCGCGATCGTCATCATGTCGATTATCGCCGGCATCGCTTCCCGCATTATCTTCCAGGCATTCGGCGCGCTGAACGACGCCTCGAACCGGGCAACCCTGAGCGCCCAGCTTGCGGCCGCCATGGAACGCGTCACCAACGAGCTGCACTCGGTGGCCATCGTTGCGGCATCCAGCCCGCCAACGCCGGATATCACCGCCTGCACCGCCACCTCCATTTCCTTCAACACTCCAACTGCCGCTCGAACGCTCTCGCTCTCGGGCACCAACCTCCTCCTCTCCGGCAGCGCCAAGGCCAACTCGATCATCGCAAGCAATATCTCCTCCTTCACCATCCAGACCTACGACAGTTCCAATACCGCCATCAGTTCCACGCCCTCCGCCGCGCAGATCGCGACCATCCGCCGCGTGCAGGTCACGCTGGTCGCCACCAACGGCGGCCTCACAGAGACGCTGCGCACCACCGTCTTTGTCCGGAGCATGGCACTCGGATCGGGGTCATCATGACGCACCTCGCGCACGCACGCGGGTCCTCCTCGCACCGCGGCACGGTTCTCATTGCCGTGGTTATGGCTCTCATTGTGCTCCAACTCGTCGTGGTCGGTGTCGTCTATCTCGGCTCGCGCGAGCAATCTCTGACGGCCTTTCGGCTCGAAGCATCCAAGGCTCAGTACGCAGCCGAAGCGGGCATGAACATGGCCCTCCGAGAAATCTATAACAGCGCGGATGAAGACGGCGACGGCGGCATCGGCTCGATCTCAAACGATGGCAACTCCGCGAACGATCCACAAGTCAACGGTGCTTCCATCGTCGTCACCGTGGCCACTGCGGGCGCGACCACAACCCTCGTCTCTACCGCTCGCACCACGAATGTGAAGCGTTCGATTACAGTCACACTGCAATAGACTGGACCGGCGTGCAGGGCGACCCCGAGAACGCCGTTTGCGCGACTACACATGCCACCATCGCTGTGGGCACACAACCGTTTCACCACTCTCCGCACCATTGCACCCACTCGCCACGAACCCTCTGAGGGTGGAATGGCTTCCTCTCGCTTCATCGCGGCCGGGGTCACCTTCGCCAGCAGGGCCTTTTCGCCGCGATCAGGCACCATTGACAGAACCGCAGATCATTGATCTTGCCGCTGAGCGTGGCCGCTGAGCCGGGCGCCCGCTCAGATACAGGGCCCTGGTGTCCGTACTGCTGGACGCGGCGCACGCTCACAATGTGTTGTCCTGCACGCCGTTGAGATACAAACGCACCTTCCTGCCATCCCACGTTCCCGTGATATGGCACCTCGTGTTCAGCGGTAGCGTGGTGTTCTCCCAATCGCATACACGTTGCGTCAGGGCAACAAGCAAACGCCACCCCGCGGCCGGGCCTGCCGGAGCACTCGGAGGTCGCCCACGCCACATGAGAGGTGGCCACCTGCGCGGCTGGCAAGTTGTACACACTTGTTCTGCCGGCAAGATACCGCACCGCTCGCCTCGCACAAATCAGCGAGTGCGTTTCTTCAAGGCCATCCACAAGAATCAATGGAAAGAATAAACGGTCTCCACAGAAGCACCTCTGCAGACCGGTGCGACATGCTCCGTTGTTATCAGGCGCACCCGTCACCGGTCCTTGTTCCGGGATCCCGCCGACGCAGCACTCTTGTTCCGAATAACTCATTTGTACGAAAGTGACCCCGCTTT
This sequence comes from Phycisphaerales bacterium, assembly GCA_046593245.1. Taxonomy (GTDB): domain Bacteria; phylum Planctomycetota; class Phycisphaerae; order Phycisphaerales; family UBA1924; genus UBA4658. The sequence continues at coordinate 10,113 of JBKJOD010000115.1, read as the reverse complement.
CCGGACGATACAACAAGTCGGCCATTGTCCTGCATTGGTCTGATCGCTCCACAGACACGAGGTTTTGCGTGACCACTCCACGACTCATCATCGAGCTCACCCCATCTCGGATCGAGATCGCGTCCATGCGCGGCACGACCATCGGCGAGTGGCGCTGTGAACGCGTGAGCCGCGCCGAGTGGCCATCCCCGTACACAACCTCCCTTCCAGAGGCGGCGGGCACCATCAAGCGTCTGCTCGGCGAAATGGGCATCCCGTCGGCACGGGCCAGCATCATTTACTCAGCACCCGGTTCTGTCGCCGGACTCACCAGCTGCGCCGTCTCGATCAACGCCGCCGGTGCGGAGCAGGCCGCCACCCTCGCACTCACGAACATCGCCGACTTCCCCACCGAAGACGCCCCCTCTGATACCTGCACGCTCTTCACCGACCATGCCCGCAAGAAACTGAAGGGCGTCGCCACGCCCGATGTGCCCGTGCAGCGCCACATCCTTGCCTGCGCCGATTCCGAGGAACGCGCCGCCGCGCTCTGCGACGCCATCGCCCTTGCCGGATTGAGCGTTGATGGGCTGATCCCCGCCGAGGCCGTGGCTACCGCCGATGCCGTCCGCCGCGCCACCAGCATGGCGAATGTTGATGAGATCGCCGCCGTCGCGTGGATCGGCGAACACTCCACCTCATTGGCCGTCGGGTCGCCAGGCCGCCTGCACTTCGCACGCACGATTTCCGCGGGCACCGAAGTGCTTGCCGATGTGCTTTGCCGCCCGCTGCGTGCACGCGATCCGGACGTGATTCCCATTCAGCTTGACCACCAGGCCGCACGCACACTCTTCTTCGCCGTCGGCGTGCCCGCGCCCGATGCGCTCATTCCAGGTCACCCCACGCTGGCCGGCTCCTCATTGCTCCCCCACCTCCAGCCCATTTTGCAGCGCCTCTCTACAGAGATCAAGCAGTCGCTGCGCTTTGGTGTCTCCGAAGCGGATCGCGCTCACATCCGTCTTCACTTGGCTGGTCCTGGTGCGGCGGTCCCGGGCTTGGGCGCAGCCATTGCCAAGCTCTCCGGCTTTCCATTCCAGCCCGTCGACATTTCCACCAGCATTCCCGACGCCAACGATTCCAGTACCGGCGGCTTGATCCTCGCGTTTGCACAGTGTCCCACCCTCAGCATCGGGATTCTGCCCTCCGCCGCTCGTCACACGCGCAAGCTCCGCGCCGCCCGCAAGGCATTGCTCATCGGCACCGCGCTCGCGCTGGCATACATCGGATACGAGACCTTCGACGCCTACGCCACACTCAAAGCCGAACGCAGCAAACTCACCACCGCGACCTCGGCGCTACAAAATGCACAGGGACCGATGGCCGTTCGCCAGGCCGCCATCACCGCACGCGCCGCCCTCACCGACGCCGAGCGTCGCCTTCGCAAGGCCATGGAGCAGACCCCCGACTGGGCTGCCATGATGGAGGTCATCTCCCAGACCACCCCCATTCCCGTCCGTCTCTCCACCCTGGACATGATTCGCGACGGCAATCGCTGCATTATCGACATGCGCGGCCACATCCGCTTCGGCGAGGTCCGCGATCCCTCGGTCATGATCCGCTCGTACGTTGAAGCCCTCGAAGCGATTCCCTTGATCGAATCAGTCCGCCTCGGGGCCACCTCTCGCGCCGCGCTGGCCGGACACGATTCCCAGACCTTCGATCTCACCCTCTCAATCGTTCAACTTCCATCCGCGCCCGGACTGAAGACCACCGCGGCTGTCTCACCGGAGGGCAAATGAGCGCCTCACCCCAGTCCAAGCGACTTGCCTGCGAGTTTCTCATCGCCGCGGCTGTCTGCGCCGGGCTGTACTACTTCATGGTGGACAGCACCAAGGCCAAGATCGCTGTCGTGCGTGCCGACGCCGCCAAGGCGCAGCAGGAAGAGGCATCGCACGCGGGCATCGGTTCGCTCAGCGACGCGCAGGTCGGCGACCTGATGCGCACAACCGCGGAACGAGTCGCGGACATGAAAGCGCGATCCGCCCCGGCCACCGATGAGGCCGGAATGTTCACCAAGATCTCCGACATGGCGATCTCCAACGCCGTCCGCATCGAGCAGCTCAATCCGGTACAGATCAAAGGCGATGGCGGCCCGCGCATCGCGCCGCAGGCACCCACATCGCCCCCGATGGCACCTTCCGGCACTCCCGCGGCACAAGCCGCTGCCGAGGGCCCGCCCCAGCCGCACGACATTCGTGTCGGATACTCCATGGTGGTCACGGGCAAATACTCCGATCTGGCCGCGTTCATCAGCTCGCTCTCCGAGCATCTCGGATACACCATCGTCAAGAGCGTCCGCATGACGCAGCCCAACCTGAACACGCCGGACACCCTCCGCGCCGCCATCGAGACCGAGCACCTCGCGCTGGATCTTTCCGGTGTCAAGCTGCTGGGCATTGCACCCGCGACCAAGCAGCCCATGCCGCTCTTGCCTGGCCTATCCGTCCCACCACTTGCGCCAAACGTTCCCAGCGGCACCCACGAGGAAGCCAATGCTCAACCTTGACTCCAGATCCAAATCCAAGCTCGTGTGGGTGGTGACGTTGCTTTCGCCGGTCCTCGCCGTGCAGGGTGTTCGCACCGTGTTCGGTATCTCTGCGTCCCCTACTGGCGCAAGTGCAGCGGCGGTGGGTCCCCTTCCCGCCGCGCTCGGCACTCCGGCTGCTGATCTTGAAAAACTGTTGACGCCGTCGCAGACCAAGGCCAAGGCGTGGGCGATGTCGCGCGCCCGAACACTCCACCCGCGGTCTCCGATGGACCGGCCCGATCCCATCCCAAGCGCTGATCCGGATCGACCGCCGAGCGTCGTGGAGATACGCCAAGCCACCCCGATCGTTCGCCCCGATACAGCCCCTCCCGCCATGACCCTGTCCGCCATGGTCGCCGGGGGCAAAGACGGCCACCCGGTCGTGCTCATCAACCATAAGGCCTATCGCATCGGCGATTCCGTATCGCTCTACTGGAAGATTCAAAGGATCGACACCCGGGCCCGTGTTGTCGTCCTCTCCGGCCCGGATGATCGCACCATCGAACTCCGTCCGCCCACGCCCTCTGCGCGGCGCGATGATCTGGAGCCGATTCTCAACATGACCCCGAGCCGATGAAAAAGACAACGCCCCAGAGCAGAGCTCCGGGGCGTTGAGTTTGGACTTTGATCTTGAGCGTTGGACTCAGCGTCCGCGGCTCGGGATCAGCTCCGAACCTGTACGGGTATTAGGGGCAGCCCGTGAACCAGCTGTTCAGGTAGTCGAAGATGTCCTGGCTGTTGAGCACGCCGTCGACATTGAAGTCGGCGCGGCAAGCCGGGGTAGCGCCGATCGGGCCGGGGCTGTTGACGCCGTCGGCTGCGATCAGGAAGGAGAAGTCGTTGCCAGTGTCAGCCCAACCGGGGGTGTTGACGGTGCCGGCCTGGATGGTCGTGGCGGTCAGAACCTTGCCGTTGTTCCAACGGATGAGGCAGCTGCGATTGCAGTCAGCGTTGTAGCAGAAGAAGGCCCGCTCGACGATCGAGAAGGTGTACTTCACGCCAACCGAGAGCCAGTACTGACGGCCGCCGGAGAGGGTGAAGTTGAGGTCGTGGAACTCGAGGCGGTACGCACGAAGGGTGCGGCCGTCCATCACAACGCTGTAGCCAAGATCAACGATCTTGGTGGCGATGCCGCTCTGCAGGGCGCTGCCGTGCAGGACGTAGGAGGGCTTGTTGCAGTCGTTGGTGTAGATCTCAAACGCGCCATCGAACGTGGGGCAGTTGGTCAGGACGCAGCCCTCGATGTAGCAGATGCGGTAGTCCTGGCAGGGCGGAACGACGAAGTCGTCGGCCGAGCGGGTCTCAGCGGCGCTGAAGGAGCCGACAGCGTACTGAGAAGTGGAGCCGACGATCTCGGCGCCAGTCTGACGGCGAGCGCCGCCGTTGTTGATCAGAACCTTGCAGGCGCGAGCGCAGATGGCGAAGTTCAGATCGGTGCAGCCGATGCAGCAGTCGTCAACGGAGTGCCATGCAGCGGAGCCGCAGCCGTTGGGGAAGTTGAACTGGTTGTAGGTCGGCGTCGGGGTGCCGTTGATCTTCTTGGCGGGGAGGCCACGGATGCCGTTGCCGGTCGTGCCCCAGTAGGTCACGTCGAACATCTGCATGGTGGGGCCGAGGCCGTCGGTCTGGCCGTAGATCGAGAGCCAGTAGTTACCGCCCTTGAGGACGATGTTCTGGTTGCCGATCACCGTCTCGCGGGTGACATCGAAGGTCACGTTCACGATGCGGAGGGGGCGGCCGTCGAACGCGGTGCCGAAGGTCTGACCGGTTTCGGTGACCAGGGGCTTGTCGAAGGTGTACAGGAGACGGTCCGGGCAGCCGTTGCAGTCCGAGTAGATCTCGGCCTTGGGCTTGAGGAACGTGTTGTTGGGGGTCTGCGTCGTCGTGGTCAGCAGGGTGGCGCTGATCGTGGACAGATCGTAGACGAAGCCCTCGCACAGGAAGAAATCATCAGCCGCCTTGATGCCGCTGGGAGCAGCGCCACCGAGGTGGGAGAGGGTGCCGTCGCGATTGTCAAAGCTGCCGTTCAGCCAGGTGCAGGTACCGCATCCGGCGTTGCCGAACAGGTTTGCATTGTTGACGACATTGTTCACCGCCTCGCGGGCGGACATCGGGGCCAGAACCTGGGACTTGTCGGACTTGTCCGCCGCCGAAGCGACGGAACCAGCCACGAGCGCCGTGGTACAGGCCAGGGTCATGAGAGTACAAATACGGGACATCTGGAAACCTCCTAAAGAAACGAAATGGAACAAACCCACAGTGTCTCAGTTCACTTGCGGCCAGGCACACTGCCCGACTCACACACGCGTGCTGAACACTCACCCACAAGGAACGTGTTCTGCACGCCTGTGGCTTGAACGACTGAACAACTTGCCTGAACCAACCGGGGCTTCTTGGCCCGATCCGAGCGTCTTGGCTCTGGACCCGCTCGTAATGCTCTAGAGCAGCAATGGTTGTATCACACACAGTAGGATCACGCAAGCCCTTTTTGTCAGAAAATCTGATGTAGTCGATACTTACGCACACTTCTCCCTAAACCAACACATCCCAGCTTTCCGCAGATTGCGCAGCTTCACTTTTGCACCCCGGGCGTCCCCCGATTCTCGTCTTTCGCCTTGACTCTCACGCGATACCCGCTCACTTCTGATGTGTTCCTGCCACTCGCGGCTATGGCAATCTGAGATTCATCCAGGGTTCACGATCCGAACCTCTTTTGCTTTCACACCAGTCGCTGCCGGCTCCTGCTCATGCGCCGTCCACGCGAAATGTGGCTGGAGCCCGAACACTTCCTTGAAAAGTCCGCTCTTTCTGACTGCTCCCCACAGATCGACCGCCGGCTCGGACACCGCTTTTATCTCGAAAAACACATCTTTCTGATCCATCCGTACTCCCAGACCCCGGACGTTCTGCATGTGCGTTCGGTCAAGACCATCCGCGACTCGGAGAATCCCCGAAAGTGCGCGCACCGTTGCCCGATCCTCTTCTGAGAGCACAGCAAACCCTCGATGCTTGGGCTTCGGGTCCGCCGCCCGGTGGTAACGGGCGACATTCGCGATGACCTGCACCTGATTGGTCGTCAGCCCCGGCAGATCGGCATGCACGATCAAGTGGTACGAGTGCTTGTGGTGCTGCGCGTAGTTGATCAAATATCCAATGTCGTGCAGCAACGATGCCGCTTCCAGAAGCAACCGCTGTTCCGGGCCGAGCGTCACGCCGCGAGGCAGCTTCAAGAGATCCACTTGCTCCGAAAGTTGATCGAAGATCCGCAGCGCAAGCCCCGTCACGTGCTTGGCGTGGACCGCCTCATACGCGCACGACTTGGCAAATCGGCGCACCGCGCGCATCGGGTCGCGCTTGCCGCCGCCATCGACTCCCTCGCGCTGCCCGCCAACCATGCCCAGCAGTATCCCGTCGCGGATGCCGCCCTCATGCACGCGCACCCGATTCGCGCCCAGTCGCTTCAGCACTCCATCGATGATCGCAAGCCCCGCGATGATGATGTCCGCACGGTCGGCGGACAACCCCGGCACGCGGGTCCGCTCCTTCACCGGAAGTTTTCGCAGATATTCCAGCAAATGTTTCAGGTCGGCACGCCCAACCTCCAGCCCCTGCACGCCACCGGCAAACAACCCGTCGCCGCTCGGACCAATCTCCTTCTGCAACACCATCGATGCCAGTGTGGTCAGCGTGCCACCCGTGCCGATCACCAGTTGAGGGACGATCGGCGCTCGTCCCACGTGCTCCTTCAGCATCGACTTGATGTGCTCGCACATCTGGGCATACCGCTTCCCCGAGCATTGCTCCGGCCCGCCAAACTGGTCCGTCAACCGCACCGCGCCCAGCGGGAGCGAGTACACGCGCTCAATGACACCACCCCCAAGCCCCGAACCGCGGGAACCCGAAGCCGCGCCGCGCACACCCGCACCAACCGCCGCGCTCAGAATGATCTCCGTGCTCCCGCCGCCGATATCAATCACCGCGCCCGGCACCGCCGCCAGATCAAACGCACCCGCCGCGGAGCGATACGCCAGCATCGCTTCCTCTTCGCCGGAAATGATTCGTAGCTGCAACCCGGTGCGTTCGCGGAGCTGATTTTCCAGCGTGGAAGTGTTCTTCGCCTCCCGTGCCGCAGAGGTGCCCACAACCTGTATCTCGCTCGCGCCATACCCCGCTGCGATGGACTTCATCCGCGCAATCGTCACGACGGTGTGCTCGATGGCATCTGCCGAGAGCATGCCGGTCGCGCCCAACCCCTTCCCCAATCGCGTGATCTCCTTCTCATCATCCAGAATGCGGTACGAGCCGTCCGCCGATGTCTCCGCGATGATCAGCCGCACGCTGTTGGTGCCCACATCAATCGCCGCGATCCGCCGTCGCGCACCAGGGCCCCGGACCACGGTTTCCATTCCATTCTCTTCCGCCGCTCGAACACCCGCCATTGCATACGGCTTGGGCTCCATGATCCCGGCAACACGATCCAACCCGGGCTCGCCCTTGGTCCTTGCCACGTGCTTCCCGTCGCTCTGGGCGTGTACACGCGGAGCAACCGCGCCGCGGGCATCCGCATTTCTGCCTATTTCAGGCAGTTTGGCGACAAACCCGCTCTGGATCAACGTCTGCCATTGCTGCAGAAACGCCGCGTGCGACTGCTTCAGAATCCCGTGCTGCTCACGCTTGATCGCCTCAATGCCGCGATCCGTTTTCAACTTCCGGGACACCCTCCGGGTAACCTCGCCGCTGCTTGTCAGCCGCGTGAGAAGGACGTGCGCATCATTCAGTTCGCCCAGCGAACCCTGCACCGCCACCAGTTCCGGCTGGATCCGCTTCTTCCACGCATCCCCGAAGCAAATGCTCACCGCCTCCATCGCGTATCGCAGCCGCTTGAGCTTGAGCCGGAGCACGTGGACATGCTCGACCACCGTCAGATCCGCCGAGGCGGCGTGTTCCACGCGTTCGATCGCCCGCTCCACCGCCTCGTGCGCCGCATCTTGCAGCGTTCTGGCACGCCCGGCGTGCCCGCACGCCAGCATCTCCCCCCACTGCGCACGCAACTTCTTGGCTGGCCACTTCTTCGCGACTCGCGCCAGCGGCTCGTGCGCAACCCGGCGCGCAGCCCGGGCCTCACGCATGAGTTCTGTCAACGCACTCTTCGACACCCCGTGCGCCGTCCGCGCGCTGGCAGAGAGCAGTTCCAACTGCACATCCAGATCACGGGCCATCGCCGCAGCGCGACGAACCGCCCGAAGCCGCTTCGTGATCTGATTACGGTCCTTTCGTCCAACTGCCTCCCGAAACACATCCAGCGCGGCCGCCGCTCGCCGCGTCGCAACACGCAAGGCATGGACGCGCTTGGTCGCATCGGGCGTTCCCGGCCTCGCAACTCCCGCACGGGCAAGCAACCGGGCAACATCGCCAAGCCGACGCGTCAGCACCATCGCTGCCGCCTCATCAACAGGCGTGCCGGGCATCAAGGCCCGCGACCATGTCTGCTTGGGCGTGCCCATCATCTGCTCCCCGTAGCCAACCACACCGAACATCGCCGCGAGCCGCAACACCAGATCACCAGCAGAACCGGCAGCTCCGGCGATTCTACTGATGACCACTCCAGCCACCCTCAATCCGCATGATTCCGCGGCCAATCTTTACAATCTGCGCTCCGATCGGCCTCTCGTTACGACCGGCACCCCAACAATCCACCTGCCAATCCCCAATCGAGCCCCCAACGGAAACCCGCCATGCCCGCCAACTCAAACGGTCCCGCAATTGATCTTCGCTCCGACACCGTGACGCGCCCGACACCCGCGATGCGTCAGGCGATGGCCAATGCCGAGGTGGGCGATGATGTCCTCGGTGACGATCCCACCGTGACCGCGCTCCAGAATCGCATCGCCGAACTGATGGGCAAGGAGGCCGCCTGCTTTGTTCCCAGTGGCACCATGGCCAACCAGTGCGCCATCCGCGCCCACACCGAGCCCAGCGACGAAATCATCGCCGACAAGGACTCGCACATCATCCACTACGAAACCGGCGGCCCCGCCGCGCTCTCGGGCGTCATGGTCTGCCCGCTGGAGGGCAAAGCAGGGATCTTTGATGCGCCCGATGTCCAGCACGCCCTGCGCGGCAGCGACTGCCACTCGCCCCACTCCAAGCTGCTCATCGTTGAAAACACCCACAACCGCGGCGGCGGCAGCGTCTGGCCCATCGAGCAGATCCAGCGCGTCACCGCGATCGCCAGGAAGCACGGCCTGCACACGCACCTGGACGGCGCACGAATCTGGAACGCCTGCGCTGCTACCGGCGTTGCCCCCGCCGAATACGCCCAGCACTTCGACACGCTTTCCTGCTGCTTCTCCAAAGGCCTCGGTGCGCCGGTTGGCTCGGCCGTCTGCGGCGACCACGCGGCCATCACCCGCGTGCATCGATTCCGCAAGTTGTTCGGCGGCGCGATGCGTCAATCCGGCATCATCGCCGCCGCCGCGCTGCACGCGCTGGAGCATCACCGCGAGCGACTGGTGGACGACCACGCCAACGCACGCCTGCTCGCGGATGTGCTCCGCGAGGTTCCCGGCATCACCGTTCCTCTTGCCGTGCAGACCAACATGGTCTTCTTCGATCTGGCCCCGAAATATGGGACGGCTGCGGAGTTTACCGCGCGGCTCAAGCAGCGCGGCGTATGGATGCTCCCCACCGCGCCGCAGCGTGTGCGTGCAGTCTGCCATCTGGATGTGGATCGCGCCATGATCCAGCGGGCCTGCGAGGTTGTGCGCGAACTCGCCTGCGCGGCAACCCCGGCGGGCGTGCGATAGCACACCACGGGTGGCCCACCGCTGCGCAGCGGTGACTTTTCGTATTCAGCACTTTTTCTACGCTCGAGCCGCGGCAGTGATTGCCATCACTCCCGCGTCGTCGTTACCGTGAACTCACTGCTGCGAACCACGTCAAACGCGCCGCCCACCTTCAGATCCAGCACCGTCTTCTGCTCCCAGGTGTGGCTCTTGCAGTTGCCCGCTTTGGTGTCCCATGTGCAGGAACCCTTGGCCATCTGCTCCTTCAGCGTGCCCGAAGCGGGCTTGCCTTCCTCAATGCCGCCGAGCTTGACAACGCCTGCGATGTCGATCACCGCAGTGTCGTCCTTCACGCTCTTGACAGTGTTGGTCGTCTCATATGTGAACTTGCCGACGGCCTTGAAGAACATCTCATCCGAGTTGGTCCACGGCTTGCCGACAGTCGCGGCCTCGCGACCATCCTTGATCCAGATCACCGGGCCAAAGCGCAGCCGAACGCCGTCGATGCCAACCAGCTGCTGCGCCATCGGTGCCAGCGGCCCGCCCGGCATCGTCGCGATGCGGGCATCCGGCTGTACTTCGAGAATGTTCCCATCCGCAGCCACTTTGATCTTCACCACCGCGCCCACGATCGGGCGGAACGCACCCATGATCGGGTTCGACGCATCTTTGTCGTCCGCCGTCGGAACGCTGTCCCAGGTGTACTTCCCCTGCGGCACCTCCGCCGAGGCAACCACGGACTTCAACTCCAGCTCCAGCAAT
>JBKJOD010000096.1:0-15167 GCA_046593245.1 Phycisphaerales bacterium | reverse complement strand
GCCGCCTGCTCGATCTGTGCTCGTGTCAACTCGCACGGATACGCCAGTCCCTGCTCCGCCAGTGTTCGCATCGCGTGTCGATATGGGTCCAGATCGCCGGACTGCACCAGCGGATTCACGCGCGGCCCGACCGTTGGTGCATCCCAATCCATTCCCAGCCATGCGAGTGTGTCGGTGATTGCATCAACCGCCCCCGGCTTCACCCGCGGCGTGTCCAGATCTTCAATCCGCAGCAGCAGCCGCCACCCGCGCTTCCGCGCCATCGCCCAGGTGATCAGGAATGTTCTCGCATTGCCCAGGTGCAGCGCCCCCGTGGGCGACGGTGCGAGCCGAGTCGTCCGCGTCGCCACCGGTCGCAGGGCGGATGGGCTGTCGGTTGGGTGGAGGGGGAGCGTCATGTGCGTTTCCCGCGGCCAAATACTGCTCGCTGGGCGAACACGATACACTCCCATCCCAGTTCGGGCGTTTCGCGGCTTTCGTCGCGATCCCAGTGCAGGAGCGTCTTTCGATGGACAAGATGACGGCGGAGCAAGTCGAGGAAGCCATGAAAGCCGCACCCGATTGGGCCGAGACCGGCGGCCAAATCCACCGCACCTTTCAGTTCAAGGACTTCGTTGAGGCGATGAAGTTCGTGAACAAGGTGTCCGAACAGGCCGAACTCGACCAGCACCACCCAGACATCCTGATCCGTTGGAACAAGGTCACGTTGACCCTCAGCACCCACGACGCGGCGGGCATCACCCCCAAAGACTTCGCACTCGCTGGTCAATCCGATGGATTCGCCAAGCTCTTCGCCCCCGCCGCGCTGCCGACGAAGCAGCCGCGCAAGCCCAAGAAATAGCCGCTTTCAGGCGTGCGGCTCGATATCCTCCGGACCGCCGCGTCAGAAGTGGCGATCTGGAGCTCCGCATGTCATCAGTCGCTCACCCCGCACACTACACCGATCTCTGCAAACTCCTCACGCAGGTGGGGACGATCACGTCGATCTCCCACCTGCTGAACTGGGACCAGGAAACCTACATGCCGCCGGCCGCCGCAGCGCAGCGGGCCGAGCAGATCGCGTTTATCTCCGCGCTCGCGCATGAGAAAGCGACCAGTCGCGATATCGGCGATCTCATTGGCACTTGCGAGCTCGATCGCTCGCTCAACTCGATCGCCAGCAGCCCCGAGTCCCGCAATATCCGCGAGATGCGTCGCGACTACGACCACGCCACCAGGATTCCCACCGATCTCGTGGCCGATCTCGCTCGCACCGGCTCGCAAGCGCAGGAAGTGTGGAAAGAGGCCCGCGAGAAGAGTGACTTCGCGCTCTTCGAACCCTGGCTGGAAAAGATGATCTCGCGCACGCGCCGCAAGGCCGAGTACCTCGGCGTTCCCCCCGGCGGCGAGTTGTACGATGCCCTGCTCGATCAGTACGAACCCGGCGCAACGGCGAAGCAGATCGAGGGAATCTTCACCCCCCTCGCCGCGCGGCTGAGCGCACTTGTGAAGGAACTCAACGCCAGCGGCAAGAAGCCGTCGGATGCACCGCTCAACGTGACTATTCCGGCCGCGCAGCAGCATGAGGTCGGCCAGTTCGTGCTCCGTGCCATGGGCTTCGACTTTGAGGCCGGCCGGCTCGACACCACGGCGCATCCGTTCTGCTCCGGCATCGCCGCGGGCGACACGCGACTGACCACCCGCTACCGCGAGCAACATTGGAGTGATGCGCTGTATGGCACCATGCACGAGGGCGGCCACGGGCTGTACGACCAGGGCCTGCCCAAGCGACCGCCGCTCCTGGGCACGCCGCTGTCCAGTGATATTTCCCTGGGCATCCATGAGAGCCAGAGCCGCATGTGGGAGAACTTCGTCGGCCGCGGCCGCGAGTTCTGGCAGTGGCTCCTGCCGCACGCGCGCAAGATGACCGCAAGCGCGGACGGCCGCTCTCCGCTGGACGGCTTCACGCCGGATCAGGTCTATTCCGCCGTGAACACCGCCACGCCCTCGCTCATCCGCGTGGAGGCCGACGAGGCAACGTACAACCTGCACGTCCTGATCCGATTCAACATCGAGCGGGGGCTGATCTCCGGCGCGATCAAGGTCCGCGATCTGCCCGGCGAGTGGAACGCGGCGTACAAGAAATATCTCGGGATGGATGTGCCCGACGCCCGGCGCGGCTGCCTGCAGGATGTCCACTGGGCCTTCGGCCTCATCGGATATTTCCCCACCTACACGCTCGGTAATCTGTACTGCGCCCAGCTCTGGGAGACCATCAATCACCAGATCCCCGACCTCTCGGCCCACATGTCACGCGGCGACTTCATCCCGCTCAAGCAGTGGCTGAATATCAACATTCACGCGCACGGCAAACGTTACCGCGCCGGCGAACTCTGCGAGATGCTGACAGGCAAACCTCTCGGCGCAGACCCGCTGCTGCGCCACTTGGAAGGCAAGCTGAGGCCGATCTACAAGTAGGCAATCAGGCAAAGGGCATCCAGCCATCAACTAAAAGACCCCGAGCCAACGGCCCGGGGTCTTCTCTTTTGAATGCTTTCCTTGATCCCTTGATCCCTCGATCCCTCGATCCCTTCCTCTTACCTCACCTCCGGCTCCGGCTTCTGGAACTCCACCAGCCCCTGGCTGCCGACCGCGACGCCCTTGATCTTGACGTTTCTGCTCACGCGATAGATCAGCACCAGCTCCTGATCCGGCTGGCTGCGTGTCAGGATCGGCAGCTCGCGATCGATGGTGCTCTTGAGCGGTGCCTGCGGGTTGAAGTAGATCCAAGTCTGCCCCGCACCTTTGTACACATACCCGATCGCGGAATACTGCTGGCCGCTGGAATCCACCACCACCGGTGCGGCCTCGCGGTCGTATCCGGCAGCGGCATCAGAAAGGAAGCCGAACTGCTTGTTGCGACCGTCCATCACGACCTGCACGATATTGGTGTCCTCGCTCACCGCGAACTTGCGAACCTGTAGTTTGGGATCGGTGCCGAAGGGGGCGATGTCTTTCTTGTCAAACTTCGCCAGGCCGCCGCCGCTGATGGAGTTGGTGTCGTCGACTTCCAGCCCGTACAGGATGTCCTTTTGCAAAGTCACGGAGAAGGGCAGCTGCTGGCGAACGACCAGCGTGGTCTCACCGAGGGATGCGGTATCACCCTTCATCTTCACGGCGCGTCCCCACTCGATCGGCTTGGACTGCGTGGTCGGCACATATGCCCCGGAGCGAATAGCGTCGTCGCGTGCGGTCTGCGAGGAATACGCCGCGGACGGCTGCATCGCGGAGACATCAAATCGGACGCCCTTCACATAGAGCGCGATCGGTGATGACCCTTTGGGTGTGACGAACTCAAAGGCCATCGGTGCGTCGTCTCGCCCGCCGACGGAAGAGATGAACACATTCGGCGCGTTGTATCGCCATCGCCCGTAGAGGGGCTTGTCGCCGGTGGCCTGGGAGACGACGCTCACAGGGGTGATGCTCATCGTGGAGTACGGATCGTTCGCGTCTTTCTGTACCAGAAGGCGGATCTGCCCGGTGCCGACGACAATGCGCCCGGACTGTTCCTTTGCGCCCGCCTTGAAGCGGACCACGAAAGACTCGATGTACGAGTTGGCCGGATTGGCCTTTTCTCCGCTCAGGTATTCGTAGGTGTCCTTGCGATTCACCTCGAAGCTGTCTCCCATCAGCGTTGTGGGGTCACCCGCGGGCTCAAACTTCTGACGCGCCAGCACCTCGAACGCTTCCGGCGGGAGTGTGGTCTTGGCCTTGCCATCTTCCCAGTTGACCCGCAGCATCGGCCCCTCATCGGCGAGTTCCGGGTGCATGCGCCCGAGCGAAAACGGGCGGCTCTGCGCATCGCTGGAAGTGGGAAGCAGCGTTCCGTTGGAGAGCGTGCCAAAGAACCACGCCGTCAGTCTGTCGGCGGGAAAATACAGCCCGGATCCCCGCACAAGCGAGCCCCCTGAGGTCGAATAGATCACCGGCTTGTGCCCGAGAAACTCAGTGTCCAACCGCGTGAAGCCGACGGACATAACCAAGATGCCCGCGGTGATCGTTCCTGAGACCGCGCCGCAGCCAAGCCCGCCGACCAGGTTCGCGGGTCCGTCAAAGTCCAGATTGAAGGGCACGATCTTGTCGCACGAGATGCGCAGAATGGTCAGGATGATGGCAAATGGCACGCCCAGAGCCACGCCCCACGCAAGATCAATCAGCGTGCCCCCCTGAGACGTGTCGCTGGAAAGCATCCAGAGCGCCAGCGGTTCCCAGAGCGCAAACGCGATCGCGCCCGCCGCGATGACGCACAGCATGTGCAGAAACGATGAGAAGAACCCGCGCGCCGACCAGATGTACGCGATCATTCCGGCGACGACGATGACGATCAGACTAAAAATCATGGGGAGGTCTCGGGAACCAGTCGGGCTTGGTCTGAATCCAAACGGTCGGAGCACCCGGTGGTGCGCCCGAAAGCAGTTGCAAATAAGCGATCAGGACTTCTTCGCGGCACCGGTCGTGGGAGCCGAGGGAGGGGGCTGCTTGCTGGGTGCCCCAGCGCCGTTGCCGGCACTCGGCGGCGGCGTTCCGCCTCCGCCGGCGGGAACGGCTGAGCCGGTTCCGTCGCTGCCGGTGATCCGCATGACTTCCTCCACACTCGTTACTCCGTCAACGGCCTTGCGGATGGCCACTTGCTGGATCGTCGGCGTGTTCCGCTTGCGCATCGCCGCCTTCAATCCACTCAGATTTCCCGCGACGATCAGGTCGCGCTCTTCCTTGTCGAAATAGCAGACCTCGTACACGCCGTCCTGCCCGTGGTAGCCGCTGCCGTTGCAGACGGGGCAGGGCTCGGGCTTGTTCTTGATGAGCACCTGCCCACCCTTCTTGAAGAGCTGCTGCACCTTGCCCTCCGGGATGCCCAGCTTCTTGAGCATGTCCGGCGCGGGCGGATACGCCACGCGGCAGTTTGTACAGAGTTTACGAAGCAGCTTGCTCGCGATCACCCCGTGCAGGCACTCGCCCGCCGCGCGCTGGTCGCCAACAAACTTCACCCAGGATTGCACGCCCACCAGCGGGTCCGGTGCATTGAAGCTCAGATACACGCGGGTGCGCTCGTGGTCGGCGCGGCTGACTTCCTTCGCGGTTGCAGCGTCGGGCAGTTCGGACACCGCCACCACCTGCGGATCACGGCGCATGATCGAACGGACCAAAGTTGCAAACTCCGGCCCGGTCGCACCGGCGGGAAGGTTTGCGTCCGACTGCGCATCAAACTTGTTGGGGCGCACACCCTCGAGTACCGCCTGTGGATCAATCTCCACCGTCTGCACATTGTTGATGTATGCGTCGTGCTTCTTGAGGATGCTGTACATCAGCGTCGTGCGCCCGTTGTCGCGCGGTGCGGTGATGAGCACCACGCCCTTGGCATCATCAACGATTTTCTTGACCTCTTCCAGCTGCATGGGCAACATGCCCAGATCCTCGAGCTTCTTGGTGACCGCGATATCCGGATCGATTAGCAGCGTGACCCGAAGCCCGCCCTGCCCGCCCACGCTGGTCACACGAACGGTGTGCTTGCCCGCCGGATCCTCAAACTGGCAGTTCGCCTGCAGTTTGCGGCGACGATCCGCGACATCCAATCCGGCGGCGGTCTTGAAAAAGTCCATGACTTTCGCCGCGCTCGCGGCGGGCATGGTCTCGCCGGGCTGATACACACCGTCCACCATCAGCTTCGCGCCGTAACCCCCGTCCGGGTTGCCCGTTGGCGCGATGTCCACCTGCGACGCGCGTGATCTCAGCACGCTCGCGTAGAGCTTCTCCGCGGCGACGCGGACTTCCATTTCTGGTGTCTCCGCAATGGGCGCGGGGACGAGCTTTGTATACTTCCCCTTCTCGTCCTGTCCACGGATCGCGTATTTGACTTCGATGGGACCCTTTGCGACTTTCTTCTTCTTGTTGTCCGCTGGCTTGAAGAAGGTGGCCCAGGAGATGTGGTGCCGCTCCGGAACGCGGTCGTCCTTGTTGGCGACATGCACATAGGAGTACAGGTCCGCTGCCAGGATAATCAGCCCCAGCCCGAAGCCGATCCAGAATCCTGCCTCCGAGCCGGGCATGAACACGCCGATCATCAGCACCGAGCACAGGGCCGCGATCGCCGCGCCCATGTGCACCAGGTTCCACTTGCGGCGTGGCAGGAAGAACTGCCCCGCATGCTTGTCATAAATCTTGGACACCACCCACGCCCATGGCAGGAACAGCAGCAGCATCGCCAGCGGCTTGTACCAACTGACCAGGAAATACGCGGCCTTCGGGTCCGCGGCCTGAGCCAGCAGCGTCGGCAAGCCGAGCGAGGCGAGTGGGGAAAGGGAAGTCGTCAGAACGTCCGAGGTGGGCATGAATGCTCCCGAGTGGGCTCCCGAATGGTCGGGTGGAGGCGCCTGTGCGATCGAAGTCGATACTCCCAGCCCGGACCGACAAACCGGCCGTGAACGGCCCGAGTGGGAAGAACAGGGTACACAACTTTCCGCCGAATGTGCATTCTGGGTTGCAGGAATGTGCGGCGAATGTGCGGGGAGTCCCGAAGAGGGGCGTTCGGCCAACGCGGGCGGTAAAAAAACTCACAGCCCGGGTCGTTGGCCCGGGCTGTGGGGAAACATGGTCGGTTGTCGGAAGGGGCCGGCACGCGGCACTTAGCCGAGTTTCTTCAGACGCATCTGCAAGTCGTCCACGTTCGGGCTGTTTTCCAGCGCGACACGCATGTGGATCATTTCTTTTTCAACCAGTTCCACAAGCGAGTGATTGAAATCCTTCATGCCCACCTGCAGGGCTTCGATCGCGTTGAGATACTCGCGCAGCTCGCCCTCACGCCCATCCAGGATGTGCTTGCGCACCACGGCGTTGTTGAGCATGATCTCCAGCGCAGGGATGCGGTGGATTTTTTCGTGCAGAGTCGGCAGCAGCTTCTGATACACGAACGCACGCATCTGGTAGGCCAGAATGCGCCGCACCTGCTCGACTTCCTCGGTCTCGAACAGGCCGTAGATGCGGCTGAACGTCTGCGTCGTTGATGATGCGTGGATGGTTCCGTACACAAGGTGGCCCGTCTCGGCGGCGTGCAGCGCGGCCTCGAACGTCTCCTTGTCACGCATTTCCCCGACGAGCACGATATCCGGGTTCTCGCGCACCAGCGCGCGAAGGGCGATCTTGAAGTCCAGGCAATCGATGCCGATCTCGCGCTGGTTGATCGTCGCCTTCTTGTCCGTGAAGATGTACTCGATCGGATCCTCGATGGTCACGATGTGCACGGGCTTGCGCTCGTTCACATAGTCCAGCATGGCCGCGATCGTGGTGGTCTTGCCCGAGCCGGTGACGCCGCACAGGAGCACGATGCCCTGCGGCTGCATGGCGATCTCTTCCATGACGGGCGGGAGGAAGAGCTCCTCAAACCGCCGGATGTTCGAGGAGATGCGCCGGGCCGCGACCGAGAGCTTGCCGCGTGCCTGGAACAGGTTCACGCGGAAGCGGGTGTGCTCGTCGTAGTCATATGCAAAGTCCACCGAGCCGTAGTGGTGCAGATCCTTCATCTGCTCCTCGTTGAGGACGTGCTTCGTGATGGACACGAACTCCTCAAATGTCACGGGCGTTGTGTCCAGCGGCTTGAGCGCGCCGCGAAGACGGATCTTGGGCTTCTGCCCCGTCTTCATAATGAGGTCGGAGGCCTCGAACTTGATGGACGCTTTGAGGAAGTCGCCAAACCGCGTCGCGTGCGGATCGTGCTTCGCGTCCGGATCAAGCGTGACGTGCCCGGTATGTGCCGGCGCGGTTTCGGTGTCGCTGTTCAAGCTCATGGAGTGGGTGCCGTTCGATGTGGCGGTTTTCGCCGCAGGTGTTCCGATGCTGCTCAATGGTCAACCGATCGCCGACAGAATACGCACGATACCTCGGACGCGCCCCCCCGCTTCCGCCGGCCTTGGCATGGAAGGGCACATCCCGCCCGGCGCACGCACGGACGGCGCATCCGGTTCGGAGCGGCGGCAGTGCGTGTTCCGAAGGAAATGACCGAAAACTCCGACAAAGAAAAAGCCCCGGCAGTTGCCGGGGCTTGGTGAAACAATCTGAAAAGACTCTCAGTTCAGAGCAACCAGTTCCTCGAAATCCTCCTGCCGCCCGTTGGAGCCGGGCATGACGCTTGGCATTCCCGAGTGCATGCTCGCCCCGGTGGGCTGGGGAGAAGACGCGGCACCCTCGGCACCGGGTGCCTCCGGGGGCTTGACACCTAGGAACTTGCTCTCCAGCTCGACGCGGATCTTCTCCATCGCCTTGTTCTGGATCTGCCGAACGCGTTCCTTGGTGACGCCGATGATCTGGCCGACCTGCTCCAGGGTCATTGGCTTCTCGCCGTCGGTTGTCTCAAGACCAAACCGATGCTCGATCACCGTGCGCTCGACATCCGTCAGATCCGCACGATTCTCCAGCACAATCCGCTTGACCTCTTCCGCGGCATCCTTCTCGAAGTCCGCCCGCTTGGTCTCGAGGTAGTTCGAGCGCTCAAGCTTCGGGTCAAAGTCCGTCGGGAAGCGCTGACGGTACTTGCTGAGCTTCATGCCCTGGCGGCTGAACGCCTTCAGAATGGCGCGGCAGGCGTACGTGGAAAACTTGTACCCGCGGCCGGCGTCGAACTTATCGACGGCGCGGAGCAGGGCCATGTTTCCCTCGCTCACCAAATCAGCAAAGTCCACCTCGCTCATGCGGGTGCGCTTGGCCATGGCGAGCACGAGCGCGAGGTTGGTCTCGGCGATCTGCTCGCGAACACGCTCGGCGATGCGGTACCACTTGAGCATGTCCTCTGCCTGCTCGGGCGTCGGCTTGCGGGCATCAGAAATCCAGATCTTCTTCTGCAGCTCGCTCACGCGGAATCGCGCGTAGTTGAACTTGTGGAAGAGAATCTTTTCCTGCGCGCCAGTCAGAATGACCTGCTGGGTGCTCTTGACCGTCCGGTGCTTGCCGGGCGACAGATCGTCCATGACGGGGTGATACCAGGACGTATCCGGCTTAGCGATATCGCCACCCTGGGTGTAGATGATCTGCTCGGCAGTGGGCTCGCGGAATGCCGTCGAGTCGATGTAGTCAATCGGATTAGCAGGGTTCAGGAGCGCGGCGAGGAGCTTCTCATCCTCTTTGGAGAGAGAGCGCCGCGCCTTTGGCGCGCCAACGCCCCGCCCGGTGAGGTCCGAGCTGAGCTGCACGCGCGTCTTGCGACGGTGCTGTTCAAGAGGGCTGAGTGTGTGTTTCATGTTCACCATCTGTCTTCCTAGCGGGCTCATGCCCTGTTTGGCCTGTCCGAACCGGTCGCCAAACTTGGCTTCCACGGCAGGTGGTTCGTCTTGGAACCTCTGTCTTGGTTGGCACGGGCGGCCTACATCGGCTTGCCCTGCCAGAACACCGCACTGCTCTACACGCGCCGTCCTCGGCGAACAAAGCCGAGGCATCCTGCCAACGGCACCCGAACGAGTTCGACACCTGCTTCACAGCGCCTTCGCAAATCTCCTACAAGCTCTTTACGCCCAGATCCCTTCGGGCGTTCAGAACGACGGTTTCAAGGTTCAGGAATCCCACAGTCTTATCAGACAATCTCAGATACTCTACCACATGATCAGGGGTCAGACCCCCCAGACTTCGAGATGTTTCCGCGGCAAATAGCCGCACAATCCGCTCATTCTCGCGTTTGGTTATCCGGACGGTTCCATCAGATGCTTGCTGGAACCATTCCAAATTCAACGACCAACCCTTTGTACGGTTTCACGAAGATTTCGTTCCGCATTCAGGCCCAGCAAACTCCACATATTCACAATCGTTGATACCGGACTTTTCCACACGACCGTGGACAACTTGAGCCGCATCCTCGGGAGGTGCGGGAAAACCCGATTGTTCATCCGTGAGCAAGCAAAACAGACAATCGCGAACCCAGTCCTTCGGGCCGCGGAATCTACTTCCAATCCGAGTTCCGCTTCCGGTGCGGAAGAGGCCGCCAGTCGCGGCATCGGCTCTGGTGGGGCTTCAAGGAGTTGGACCGGTTTGGACCATTCCCGGAGCGTGGCGTAGACTCACTATCAAAGTCAAACGGGGCAAACTGACCCGTTCAGCGAAGCGAGCCGCCAACATACATCATTCATTTGACGTTTGCAACCCGGGTGAGACTTCCGGGCCGAATCGGGCTTCGATTCGGAGAGAATCTTAAAACATTCGGGATACCACCTGAATAGGCGGGTATTTCCGATAGCCGAACCCAAGGAGTTTCCCATGGCTTTCATCTTGCCCGAACTGCCGTACGTGTTCAATGCGCTCGAGCCGCACATTGATGCAAAAACGATGGAAATCCACCACGACAAGCACCACAAGGCGTACGTGGACAACGCCAACAAGCAGCTCGAAGGCACCAAGTGGGCGAACATGGACCCGGTTGAGGTCATCAAGAATCTCGCCGACCTGCCCGACGACAAGCGCGGCCCGGTACGGAACAACGCGGGTGGGCATGTGAATCACTCGATGTTCTGGAAGCTGATGGCGGCTCCGGGCAAGGGTGGCGGCGGTGAGCCGACCGGCGAGGTCGCGACCGCGATCAAAGCCGCCTTTGGTGACTTCGCACATTTCAAGGATGAGTTTGCCAAGGCCGCAGCGGGTCGATTTGGCTCTGGCTGGGTCTGGCTGGTGGTGAAGGCGGATGGCAGCGGCGTACAAATCTGCTCAACGGCGAACCAGGACAATCCGCTCATGGGCAAGGCGATCGCGGGATGCGAGGGCAAGCCGATTCTCGGGCTGGATGTGTGGGAACACGCGTACTACTTGCACTATCAGAACCGCCGCCCGGATTATGTGACAGCGTGGTGGAACGTGGTGAACTGGAGCGAGGTCGCCAAGAACCACGCGGCGAAGTGAGTCGTGGCCCGGGCTTTCCAGCCCTTGCTCGGGCCGCTTTGGCCCCAATGTCCTCGTGAGCATCGAGAGAATGGGCGGCTCACGCCGCTCGGCTTTGATTTGAACTGATTTCATCATGGCAATAAAGGGAAACTCCATGGGCAAGCTGTTTGTATGGGGCTGGCTGCTCGTCGTCGTGGCGACGCTGGTCGGAATGCAGGCGTGGCTTTTCGGGACCAAAGGTCTGCCCAAGTTTGTTCGTCCTGCGCCGGCCGCAAAGGTGAGCGAGACTGCGCCTGTGCAGCCAGCGGGAGCTGTCGCGAAGCCAGATGCGAAGCCAGACGCAAAGCCAGATGGAAAAATGGTACAGCCGGAGTCTTTGGCGCAGGGCTTCATCATCATGGTGACGGACAAGTCGCAGAAGGCGAACGCGTCCAGCCCGATCAATATGGCATCAAGTCACAACGGATGGAATCCCGCAGACCCAAAGATGCAGCTTCAGGCGCAGTCAGATCAGAAGTGGCGGATTGTGTGGGAGAAGCCGACGCTGGACTCGCGGATCGCGTTCAAGTTCGCGCGTGGCTCGTGGGACAATGTTGAAGTGACGAGCGACTTCAAGGATGTTGACAATCGGCTGCTGCCGCTCGTGGATATCTCCAAGATTAAACCGGGCGAGAAGCCGGTGATCGAGATGACGGTTGAGAACTGGCACGATGCGATTCCCGGTACGGCCAAGGCGAGCGCGACCGATCGCTACCGCGCGATCACCGTGAAAGCCGGTTCGCTCAAGCGTGTGGAAGTGGTGGGGGGCGGCGGACCCGGCGCGAGTGCATTGTCGCGCGATCTGCTGGTCTGGTTGCCACCCGGCTACGACGCTGCGGAGAACAAGAGCAAGACGTATCCCGTGCTGTACATGATGGATGGGCAGCATTTGTTCGAGAAGATTGATGCCGCGCCGGCCTCGTGGAGCGCGGATGAGACGGCTGCGAAACTGATTGAGGGTGGCAAGATCGAGCCGCTGATCATCGTCGGCATTCCCAACGCGGGCGGGCTGCGGTCGCAGGAGTATCTGCCGTTTGAGATGATCGACAAAGTCTCGCCGCGCGGCGGGGAGTTCGTGCAGTTTCTAAATAGCGAGGTGCGGCCGCGCATTGAGCGGGCGTTCCGCGTGCGCACCGGGCCGGAGAGCACGGGCATCGGCGGCGCCTCGCTGGGCGCGATCATCGCGCTGGAAGCGGGCGTGACGCATCCGGATGTGTACGGCAAGGTGCTCGCGGAGAGCATGCCGCTGGTGGCGAAGGAGCGTGCGGCGTTCAAGCACTTTGCGGCGGCGAAGAACTGGCCGCTGAAAGTGGCGATGGGAATGGGCGGCAAGGAAACGGGCAAAGACCCCGGCAACGAGACGGCGAACAAGCAGTACGTCTCGACGGCGCAGGCCTTCAAAGAACTGGCGCAGGGACACGGGTTGAAAGAGGACCGCTTCCGCCTGGCGATTGATGAAGGCGCGACGCACAACGAGGAGGCGTGGGGGAAGCGGTTTGGGGCTGCGCTGGAGTTTCTGTTTCCGGCGGTGAAGTGAGCGCGCGATGACAGCGTGCGTTCAACCACGCATCGTGGGAAAAAATATCGCGCGAAACACTGATGTTGCAGATTCTGAATATCCCCGAACTCTCCGGCTACTCCGACCAGGAGTACGACCGCCTCGTTGCCCAGGCGAAACTGCGGCGCGGTGACGCGATCTGGGTGTTACCGGGACTTGCTGGGATACTCGCGGGAATCGTGTGGGTGGGTGTCGGGGTCGGGATCATGCTGGCGATCAAGGCGTCAAATGCTGCGGCGGTTGCGGCGGGCTCCATCTCCATTGCGAACACATCCATCCGCGGCTGGGTGGTCGGAAACATCTGTGTCGGCCTGCTGATCGCCGTGGCCGCAGCGGTGTCGGTGCGGTGGCTCTTGCTGGTGCGCTCGATCAAGCGGCTGATCAATCGCGCGGGGTGCCCGTTCTGCGAGTTCTCACTGGTCGGGCTTCGCGTGGACCACGGGTGGGTGCAATGTCCCGAGTGTGGGCAGCGCGTGTATCTGCACGAGCACCGGCTGACCGAGGAGGACATTCTCACCGATGAGCAGAAGCGGAAGCCGATCGCGGCACTGGGGGCGGGGCCGATGGGGGCATATGTGCCGCGCGAGCAAAGGCGAAGGCACCCGACTGGAAAGACATGAGCACGGAGCGGGCGATCACTTCTGAACCGGCATCACGACCATGTTCAGATTGATGTAGCACGGAAAGCGTTCGCCGCCTTCGAGCACGCGGGAACTCTCGTCGGCCTGAAGCGTCAGTGACGTGAGGGCATCTCGCGTGACGGCTGTTCCGTTCCTGCTGGAACGGACAACTCGAAGTTGGTCCTGGATGCTCGAATACGCCCACACATCAGGCACCATAGGAAGCGGCTCGAACACTTCGAAGCCGCGGGAAAGCCGCAGCCCCGCGAGCGGATTCACCTCGCCCGATTGAGCGTTGACAGCGTCGCCGTTGCCAAGAATGGAAACGCGAAGACCCGAGTACGTGTTTCGCACGCCGGAACCTGTCATGTCGAACACCCAGACCGCTGCCTGTTCGCCCACAACCTCGCACACTGCGGTTGCCCGATCAACGACCAATGCGCAGTTCTCACTGATGCCGAACCCGCGAGAGATGTTCGTGTCGCGGAGTGCATCGACGAGTCGGCCCTGGCGGCCGCGCTGAGTGAAGTGCTGATCGGTCAGCCCAAACTTGAAGAAGCCCAGGCCCGCGCTGGTGGTGACGTGGTGGTTGTCCTCGTTGTCCGGATCGCGGGATTTGGCGGAGGCGGAGCGGCCGCCGGTGATCATCGGGTCGGACATGATGGCCGCGCCGGCGGAGGTGCCGCCGATGACGCCGTTCCGTTGCAGAACACTGAAACACGATGCGAGACACGCTGAGCGTTTGCCCTCGGGGCGGAGCACTTTCACCACGCGGTCCTGCTGGCCACCGGTGAACCAGAGGCCGCCGCAGGAGGCAATTTGCTGGGCGATGACGGGATCGTCGGATTTGGAGGCGTCGCTTTGCGTGAGCGGGATGACGATGACGGGTCGCGTGCCGGAGTATTTGCGCCAGCGTTCGGCGGAGCTCTCGCCGGCTTTGATGCCGTCGCCGCTGGCGATGGGGATGATGCCGATGGGGCCGTCGGCGCAGAGGGAGACGAAGCGGTTGAAGACGGCGGCGTGGTCGTCTTTGAGGCCGCCGCCGACGATGACGAGGTGGCCGCGGTCGCCTGTGGCCGAGGAAGTGGTACAGCCGGAGAGCGAGCCGAGGACGAAGAGAAGAGCGAGTGCAACGGCCCGGCCGAGACCGCGGGCGGCCGCACCGGCGTGCCCAGAGCGGCAAGCCGGTGGCACGGGTTGGGTGTGAGTCTGCTGCGTGTTCACTTGCCGACCTCCTGTGCGGTGCCCAGGGGTTGCCAGATGCCGACCTCGAAGCGACCGGTGGAGTTGGCCGCACCGCGGAACATGCCCTCGGAGTTGTAGATCATCGCGATTTCGCCGGATTTGGAGACGACGATAACGCCGCCATCGTCGGGTTTGAGTTTGTGATTCACGACCGCATCCGCTGCCTGCGCCGCGGAGCAGCCGGTGAGCTCCATGCGCAGCGCGATCTGACGAGCGACGCCGTGACGGATGAACTCCTCGCCGGTGCCGGTGCAGGAGATGGCGGCGTGGGTGTCGGCGTAGTTGCCGGCGCCGATTACAGGCGCATCGCCAACGCGCCCCCAACGCTTGCATGTCATTCCGCCGGTGCTGGTGGCGGCGGCGAGATGGCCATGGGAATCGAGGGCGACAGCGCCGACGGTTCCGTAGGTGGAACGCGGATCGACCGGGCTCGCGGCGCGAGGGCTCTTTTCCTGAGCGTCGATTTCCTGCCTGAGTTCCTTCCAAGATTCGCGGCGTTTGGGCGTATCGAAGTACGCGTTGTCCACGCGCTCGACGTTCATCTTGGTGGCAAACTGCTCCGCGCCATCGCCCATCAGCAGGACATGCGGGGATTTTCCCATCACCAGCCGCGCGAGGCCGATGGGGCTCTTGACGGTCCTGACACCAGCGACCGCGCCGCACTTGAGCGTGGGGCCATCCATGATGGAGGCGTCGAGTTCGTGCGTGCCGTCGTAGGTGAAGACCGCGCCCCTGCCAGCGTTGAAGTGAGGATCTTCTTCGAGTGTGCGCACGACCATCTGCACGGCATCGAGGGCGGTGCCGCCGCGGGCGAG
>JBKJOD010000316.1:0-7196 GCA_046593245.1 Phycisphaerales bacterium | reverse complement strand
AGGAAATCGCCTTGAAACGCCAGCGAATTCGATATGCAACTCTGACTGCCTTCGCCGGCGCGGCGATGGGTCTGCTCGTATCCCCATCCATCGCCACAGTGACGTTCACATCCGCCACCCGGACGCTCAGAGCCGTTGCCGCCAACACGAGCGAGCCGGCAGTGACCGATTCGGTCTCGGGTTTCGCGCCGTACGACAATCTGATTCAGAGCCAGAATCCAACGATCAACGAGCCGCCCGGCACGTTTCAACAAGCGTCCGCAGAGCAGCATTCGACATTCAGCTCCGACTCGTTGGCATTCTCGGGGCGCGTGTTTGGCGTCGATCACGCGGTCTCGTCCGGCTCCGGAAACTGCGTGGGGACATCCACGCTGACACTCGCGTTTGATCTCTCGACGACGACCCCGTGGAGCGCGTCGTATCTCAACACATTCAATCCCAGTCCGATGAGCCCGACCGATGTCTTTGGCGCGGGCATGACGCTCCGAAACACCGCGAACGTGACCTTTGCCGCGTTCGATGGGTTCTTTGCGAGCAGCCCCCAGGGTGGCGTGCTCCCCGCGGGGTCGTACGTACTCACGCTTACAATAAATGCTGGGCACGGATTCACCGGGACCGGAGCGGTGGGAGTGAACTACAACTGGGCGGTCAGCATTCCCGCTCCCGCTGCAGGTGGGCTGCTCTGCCTCGCGCCGCTGGTGATCCGGCGGCGGCGCGGCTGATCGAGCCCAACTGCTGCGTGCCTCGATGGAAGCAACTATTTCGCCTTGACGCCGCGTGGTCGGTCGGTCTTCGCCGACGAGTGCGTTGAATCCTGCGAAGCGTCCATGTGACCCACGACTTCGCCGATCACAACCATGAGCGAAAGCGTGCCGCGAGAGGTGTTGACACCGGGCAGAAGATCCTCGTTCAGCATGGCAAGCAGATCGGGAATTTGTTCCTCCGTCCAGCCCGCGCCTTCATCAAGCACAACCAGACCGACCACGCGGCCGTCGATGGGATAGTGCAGGTCGGCGGTGGCGACGGCTTGTGGGCCGCGCAGGGCGACAAAGCGTTCGCTTGAGGGGGTACGGAGAGCTCGTTTCCAGCGGATCATGTTGGGCAAGGTACAGGGTGTCGGGGTGCGGTGCAAGTGCGGATTTGCGGTGGGCGATGCCTCTCCCCCTCCCCTTGGCTGCGCTGGGCACTTCTCCCGCCAGGGCGGGGGTGGGAGCTGACACATACGATCGGGCATGGGCGATGGTGTTGTCATTTCAAGGAAGCCGATTCAGAAGCTGCCGACGCTGCTGGTGAACCAGATCGCGGCGGGGGAAGTGGTGGAGCGGCCGGCGAGCGTGGTGAAGGAGCTCGTGGAGAACGCGCTGGATGCGGGGGCGAAGTCGATTGTGGTGGAGATCGAGCAGGGTGGGATCGAGCTGGTGCGGATCACGGATGATGGCGGAGGGATTCCGGAAGAAGAGTTGATGCTGGCGATCTCGCCGCATGCGACGAGTAAGATTTCAACGCCGGAGGATCTGGACCGGATCGGAACGATGGGGTTTCGGGGGGAGGCGATTGCGTCGATTGCGAGTGTGTCGAGGTTGAGTATTCGGTCGAGGGTCAGAGGGAATGGTGAGTGGGCAGTGGGGAGTGGGCGAACCAGCGGATCCCCTCCGTCCTCGCTGCGCTCGGACACCTCCCCCGTAAGAGCGGGGGAGGGGGGAGCAAGCGTTATTGAAGTTGAGGGAGATGATGTGAAGCCCGTGCGGCCGGTGGCGGGGCCGGTGGGAACGTGCGTGAGTGTGCGGAACTTGTTTTGGAATACGCCGGCGCGGCGGAAGTTTCTGCGGACGGTGGGAACGGAGCAGGGGCACTGCGTGGATGCGGCCTGCACGCTGGCGATCGCGCATCCGAGCGTGGGGTTCACGGTGGTGACGGATGGGAAGCGGGTGCTGGAGGTGCCGCCGGGGCAGGGGCCGCGGGATCGAGCCTTAGCGGTGCTGGGCAAGGAACTCGATGGCGAGATGATGGAGGTGAGCGCGGATCGGTTTGATGATGCGCGCGGGATGACGATGTGGGGACTCATCGGAATGCCGGCGATCGCGCGGGCGACGGCGAAGGCGCAGCATGTGTATCTGAACGGGCGGCCGATCCGTGACAAGACGATCCAGCACGCGCTGCGTGAGGCGTATCGCGGGCTGATCGAACCGGGGCGGTATCCCACGTGTGTGCTGATGATCGAGATTGACCCCGGGGCGGTGGATGTGAACGTGCATCCGGCGAAGACCGAGGTGCGGTTTCGCGATCAGTCGATGGTGCACCAGACGGTGCTGCGCGCGGTAAAGGATGTGCTGCAACATGCGGATTTGACCCCGCGGGTGGAGAGTGGGCAGGGAGGTTGGGGTGGCCGCGGGGAGATGTTTGGGGCGGGGAATGTGGGTGGGGGGGCGAGTGGAGGAGTGGAGGGGTGGAGGGGTGGAGGAGAGGGGAATGACGCGAGCGTGGGGCCGCGGTCGTTTGTTGAGTTTTTTCGGCGGGACATCCCCGCGCGAGCGCAGACGGTGGGTGGGCGGTTTGAGTATCAGAAGGTGCGGGAGGCGATTGAGCGGGTGGCTCCGGGGGTGATGGGGGGAGGGGATGCGGGTATCGGGGATCGGGTTTCGGGTTTCGGTGAAAAAGCGAATGTGGCAAGCGCGGCGAAGCAGGAGCAGCCGGCGGATGCAAGTATTGATTCTTCGCCTTCACCCGACACCCGAGACCCGAAACCCGAAACCCGAATCCCAATGCCCGAGCCCAAGGATCGGTTACTGCAAGTCCACAACTCGTATGTGGTGACGCAGGATGAGCAGGGGCTCTTGATCGTGGATCAGCACGCGCTGCATGAGCGGGTGATGTTTGAGGTGTTGATGGCGCGGATTGTGGGGAGCGGTGGGGAGGGCGGGCGGCCGCTGGAGTCGCAGAGTCTGCTGGTGCCGACACAGGTGCGGGTGGCGCGGTCGGCGGCGATGAAGCTGGAGGAACTGCGGCCGATTCTGGAGAAGATCGGGATTGTTGCTGAGTTGCTCTCGCCGGAGGCGGTGGGGGTGCAGGCGTTTCCGTCGTTTCTGTTCGAGCGCGGCGTTGATCCCGGCGAGTTCATCGCGGAGCTGTTCGAGCGCGCGGAGCAGGAAGGGTTCGTTCCCGCCAGCGAGCAGGCGCTGGCGGAAGTGCTGGACATGATGGCGTGCAAGGCGGCGGTGAAGGCGGGCGATCGCATGAGCGATACGGAGCTTGGGGACTTGCTTAAGCTGCGCGAGATGGTGGAGCGATCGGCGAGTTGTCCGCATGGGAGGCCGACGAGTATTCGGTTGACGATGCGGGAGTTGGAGAAGAGGTTTGGAAGGTCGTGAGGGGGATGGGGGATGACAGATCTGGAGATGAGTACGCCTTCCACGATCGTGCATGTGGAGCGAGTGGGATTAGGTAGAGTGGCGACCATGCGAGCAGTCACGGGAGTCCTCGGGAGTTGGCACACGTGAAGAAGGTCATGCTGTCGGAAGTCTGGGTGGCACTCGGCCTTTCCCTGTTCTCGGTCGGTGTTCACCTGATGATTCCGCGAGCGGTGAGCCACGACCTGTTCGCGGTGGTACTTGGGGCATTGGGCGGCGTGTATCTTGGAGGGGCGCTGCGGGGCGGGAGTCGGAACGACGTTGCCATCACTGCGATTGGTGCGCTGCTCTGCATAGCGCTGGGAACGGCCGGACTTCGCGGACCGGTGTGGATCACGGGTGCGGGGTTTGTGCTCCACGCGGTGTGGGATTGGGTGCACCATGCCATGCGGAGGCAGACGGTGGGCAGATGGTGGCCGCCGTTTTGTGCGATCTATGACGTGGTGGTGGGGGGGTATCTGTTGGCCATGGATCTGGGAGCGATTGCACGTTGATCGCGGCGTGGCCGCAGAAACGGCTTTCAGAATGCAACTCTGTTGGGGTGGATCGGGGTGGCTGGGATACAAGCGGGCGATGGTGCCGACCATGCTCACTCGGCGCGTTTCGGGTTCAGGAAGATATTGGCAGGCTTCGGGGTTGCTTGCGGCGGAGTGTCGCGGTTGCGCTGGGTCATGGTGGAGCCCCAGTCCATGCGGAGGGAGTTCTGGTCGAAGGCGATGAGCGGGTCCATCGCGCCGTCGAGGTCGAGGGTGGTGAGCTTGCCGGCGGTGCGGGGGCCGTAGCCGGCGGGGTTTTTAAGAGGTTGGCGGATGTCGAGGAGAATGAGGGCGAGGAGTTCGCGTTGCTGTTTATCGATGGGTTTGAGTGCGGCGGCCTGGAGGTGGAGATCGGCGGCGGGGCCGAGGCGGTAGAGAGCGCCGGCGGCCCAGAGGGCATCGCACGGAATGGAGTTGTCACGCAGGTGTGGGATGAGGATGGCGCAGATGGTCTCGGCGTGGGTGGTGCGATGGGCGAAGCCGAGGATGATGGCGGCGCAGAAACGTTGTTGGAGGTCGGTGGATTTGAGGGCCTCGGCGAGGAGTGGCTCGGCGGCGGCGGCGTGTTTGATGAGGAAACGGGTGCCGCCGGCGGCGTTGTACACGATGGGACGTTTGTCGTATTCGCGCTCGCCCGCGACGACGCCGGGGAGCGCGTCGTCTTTCAGGCCCTCAATACAGACGCGAAGGAGCGCGGGGGTGGGAGTGATCTTCGGCGGCGGGGATGCGGAGGAGAACGGGTTTTCGCCTTCGATAGCGATGCCGTCCATGGCGCGAAGGATGGCGGCGGCGAGCTGGCGTTGGCGGAAGTCGAGGGAGTCGAGCGCGGCGTAGAGGGGAACGAGTGCGGGTTCACCGAGGGAGAGGAGGGCGTGGAGAGCGTCGCGCGAACGCGGGTCGGGGCTTGTGGATCTGAGGTCGGCGATGAGAGTGGGAATGCTGGGGTCCGGTGGGACGTCGACGGGAGGTGGATCGGCGGCGGTGAGTGATGCGAGGCAGAGCAGTGCGGCGAGGGGCGCGGGCATGAGAAAACTCCTTTGTTGCAGTTAGGGAGCTGCAACCGGAGGACGGCTTTGGAGAGGCGTGCCACCAGTGGTGGGCTTGATGACTTGGGCTTGCGTGGGATACGCGAAGTCAATCTGTTGCGCGGCGAAGAGATCGAAGAGCTCGAAGTTGATGGCCTGCTGGATGTCCATGTAGGTTTTGAAGTCCGGGGTGAGGACGAAGTAGACGGCTTCGTAGTCGAGGGAGTACGCGCCGAAGGACTTGAGGTGGCAGCGATCGAAGCGGACGGGGGTTTGCTTTTCGATGGCGGCGCGGATGAGGGCGGGGAGTTGCTTGATCTTCTCGGAAGGGGTTTCGTAGGCGATGCCGATGGGGAACTGCACACGGCGCTCCTGCATGCGCTTGAAGTTCTGCACGCGGCTGGCAAGCAGGTCGGTGTTGGCGAAGACGAGCTGCTCGCCGGAGTTGGCGCGGACGCGGGTGGTCTTGATGCCGATGCGCTCCACGGTGCCGGCCTTGTCGCCGACCTGAATGGAGTCGCCGACGACGAACGGTTTGTCGAGGAGAATGCTGACGGAGCCGAAGAGATCGCCGAGGATGTTCTGCACGGCGAGGGCGATGGCGATGCCGCCGATGCCCAGACCGGTAAGCATCGGGGTGACGGCGACCCCGAGGTTATCCAGCGCGAAGAGGATGACCAGCACGCCGATCAACCCGATGATGAGGACGCGGACCACCCCGAGAGAGGAGACGATGGTGGCGTCGTGTTCGGCATCATCCGAGCGGGTCTTGTTGACCAGGAGCTGAAGACCGGCGTCGATGATGCGCTGCGCGACGATCAACAACTGGATGCCCAGCCCGATCATCATCAGGATTTTGACGGCATGGTTAAGGGCATCCGGCAGCGTGAGGGCACGCGTGGAGATGTGCAGGAGCGCTGGGAAGATGAGCCAGAAACGGACGCGGCGGAGGACGTCGATGATGACGTCATCCCAGTGGGATTGAGTTTTTTCAGCGAGCTTTGCGAGCCGCGCCAGGAGGATGACCTTCAACATGTAGAAGATCAGAATGGCGATGGCGAGCGTTGCGCCCGCGGTGACCCAGGCGTGGAGTGGGTTGGAGAGAAGGGTTTCCAGGAAGGGCGCGGCCTTGGGCGCAGATTGCCCGATCTGGCTGACGGTGTCGGAGGAGTGCGAGGTTGTGAGAGGGGCTGGGGTTGTCGGCGTGTCTGCCATAGCGGGAACCTTGGGTGAACGGACGGACGAGACAGAACGAGGGCTCTATCCTTGCAGACTATGAGCACGGTGACGAGGAGTGGAGCTGGAATGTTGGCGAGCGTGCCCGACGGGCGTGGGCGGTTTGGGGCGTTTGGCGGCTCGTATGTGCCGGAGACGCTGGTGCCCGCACTGCATCAGCTAAACGCGATGTACGAGTCGATTCGCGGGGATCGATCGTTCTGGGCGGAGCTTGAGGGATTGCAGAGAACGTATGTCGGCCGGCCGACACCGCTCTTCCGGGCCGAGCGGTTGACGGAGTGGGTGCGGAGTGGTGGAGGATCACGTACACAGAGTGGCCCGCATGGCCTTCCCAAATCGGTAGGTAGTGGCACGATTTGGTTAAAGCGGGAGGATCTCGCACACACCGGGGCGCACAAGATTAACAACACGCTGGGACAGGCGCTGATGGCGGTGCGGATGGGGAAGAAGCGGATCATCGCGGAGACCGGGGCGGGCCAACATGGCGTGGCCAGCGCGACGGCGGCGGCACACTTTGGGCTTCAATGCGATGTGTACATGGGCAGCGAGGATGTGCGGCGGCAGCGGTTGAATGTGGTGCGGATGCGGATGATGGGGGCGCGCGTGATCGAGGTGGACTCGGGATCGCGGACGCTCAAGGACGCAACGAACGAGGCAATGCGCGACTGGATGGGGAGCGTGGAGGGGACGCACTACATCATCGGGAGTGTGGTGGGGCCACATCCATTTCCCATGATCGTGCGGGATTTTCAGAGCGTGATCGGCCGGGAGTGTCGCGAGCAATGCCTGGACACCACCGGCCTCGGGCGATTGCCGGATGTTGTGGTTGCCTGTGTTGGCGGCGCATCCAACGCCGCGGGCATGTTCTACCCCTTTGTTGAAGATGCGAGCGTGGAACTGGTGGGTGTGGAGGCGGGAGGCCGGTCGAACGCACCAGGGCAGCACGCAGCGCCGCTTTCGTTTGGCACCCCGGGAGTGCTCCATGGCTCGCT
>JBKJOD010000058.1:0-4431 GCA_046593245.1 Phycisphaerales bacterium | reverse complement strand
GCCTTCGCCTTTCGCACGGAGTGCGCACGATGGTTGCCGGTGGTGAAGCGAGGCCGCCTTGGGCCGAGTAAACCACCGGAGGGCGAGCCACAACTCTTTTTTTTGTCTCCTCGCCCGGCAGGGCGAACGAGGCTTGGACTCGTGCGCGAAAGTGGTACCGAGTTCGTCCGCCCGCTGGGCGGCAAGACAAAGAAGAGAAGGGAGACTTGAGACGCCCACCGGTGGTTTGCTCGCGAAGCGCTCGCTTCACCACCGGCAACATTCGTGCGCCCATTGGGCGAAGACAAGAAACATCATGTTGATCCTTTCGCAACAAGCGGCTTCATCGCGGGCACCATCTCTCGCGTCTCGGGCACCGGATGAAGTTTCTCGGTCACCAGGTGCTCCGCCACGGGCACAAGAAACCATTTCTTGGGCACCGGATGCTTTGTCACGGGCACAAGAAACCAATTCAGGGTCACCAGATGCTCCCCCACGGACGCCAGAATTGATTTTTCGGGCACCAGAATCTCTGTCTCGGGCACCGGAATTGATTTCTTTGGCACCAGAAATCATTTCCGGTGCCCGCGAACGGCCCCCTCGTGGCGCAAAACTCACCCCAGTTGGCACGGACATAACCTCGACGGCGGCCTTTTTCGCCCCGCTCCGCGCCCGCGCGGCGGTCTCACCGGCATGTGGACATCTTTCTACTGGTTGTGGTTCCGTTCGCGAGCCGATAATATCGGCCCCAATGCCTAGCCAAGGTCGGCTCCGTCATGTTTTCTCTCTCCCCCGCGTAGCGGCACTGATCGCCTGCGCCGGAGGGGTATTCCCTCTATCCGTCTATGCCCAGCCGGTTGGAGTCGGAGGGGTAGGCAGTGGAAGTGTCGGCAGTGCGCCCGCTGCCCCGCCGCAAGTGGCCTCTAATGGCCAATATTACGGCGATCAGGTCAACGTCGCTGCCATCAATGGCCGCGACTTTGCCGGTATCAAACTCGCCGCCACCACCCAGCGCGGCGAGGTCGTCATTCGCGCCGCCCGGGCGTGGGTGTGGACGGAAGGTTCCAGCAGTGGTGTAAGGATCATCGGCAACGACGGCCTTCCTGTCGGCACGCAGCGCATTGTCTTGCAGGGCGATGTCAGCATCGAGCTCGCTGGCCACCGCTTTACCGCGCCGCAGGCGGTGCTCTGGTCGCAGACGCTCGCGGTGCCCGCTATCGCGTTTGGCGAAACGCCCGCCGCGCCGGATCAGGATCTGGCGACGCGGCAGATCGCCGTCTTCTTCGATCGCGTCTCCGACCCCGGCGCACAGGCCGGATACTCGCAAGCCGCCGATCGCTTGCTGGTCACCGGCGTGATCGATGGTTCGTTCGCGCTGAAGGCCGATGCTCTCACGCCGGGCCGCCCGACTGTTGCGGCGCAGACAACATTCCTCGTGGAGTCCGAGCAGCGCCTCGCACGCTATCTCCGCGAGCTTGTCGGCAAGCCCGATGAGTCTCCGGAGCCGAAGGCCTCGCTCGCTCCCGGCGTCGTCAGCGGCAAGATCACCCCCGGCTTCTCGCGCCCCTATGAGCCCAACTCACCGATCGCCAAGATCAACCGCGGCAAGGCCGCCGAGCAAGACGAAACGCCCATCGAGGATCGCACCGAGCCGCTGTTTGCCAAAGATGGCATCGTCACATTTGCCGTCGGCACCCGCGCCCCCGATGCCCCGACCGCGCCCGACTTCGGCGAACAGGTGAACGACAGCGCATACATCCGTCTCGTGCGCGGGGAGGAAGGCGGCGACAACTCGCTCATTCTCACCGGCGGCGTCGCGGTGCAATACACCGATCTCCGCAAGACCCGCAACCTGCTCATCAGCGCGGAGCGCGCCGTCATCTTCATGCCCGCCGGGCCGCTCACCGATCTCTCGAAGTTCGCCTCCGATCAGCTCCGCGGCATCTATCTCGAGGGCGATGTCGTCGCTACCGATGGACAGTACACCCTGCGCGGTCCTCGCGTGTTCTACGACTTCCAGCAGAACCGCGCCGTCATGGCCGATGCGGTCTTCTCCACCGTCGATGCCAAGCTCGGCATCCCGATTTACGTTCGCGCCCGCACACTCCGCCAGGAAGCCGCCAATCAGGTCAAGGCCGAGGGAGCGCGGCTCAGCACCAGTTCCTTCTTCGAGCCGGTCTTCACGATCGGCGCCAAGAGCATCACCGTCACCGAAGCCGCGGCGAAGGCCGAGGGTGGGCGCAAGGTGACGTATGTGGACGCACAGAACATCACGCTCCGTGGCATGGGCGTTCCGTTCTTCTGGCTCCCCGGCTTCAAGGGCGAGATCGACAACATCCCGCTGCGCGATGTCCGCGTGGACAACTCCTCCGGCTCCGGCGCCGCGCTCAAGACGACATGGAACGCTTTCGGTCTCATGGGCATGAAGGCCCCCGAGGGCGTCGATGCGCGTTTGCTGATTGACTATTACTTCGATCGCGGTTTCGCCGCCGGCACCCGCACCGACTGGGCCACGCCCACGCTCACCGGCCAGCTCTTCGCGTACACGCTGGTAAGCGACAACGGCCGCGATGTGCTCTCCAACGGCACGCGCTTCGAGCAGGATCAGCAGTTCCGCGGCGCGGTGCTCGCTGAGAATCGTTGGGACATCACGCCCAACTGGTCGCTGTTCGCGGAAGTCTCGAAGATCAGCGATGAGCAGTTCATCGACGGCTTCTTCAAGGAAATCGGCTCGGAGGGGCGCGAGGTCGCCAGCGATATCTATCTCCGCTACATCGGCGGCAACTCGCACTTTAGCGCGCTGATCAAGGGCACCTTCGACAACTTCACGCCCAACCAGTATCTGCTGCAGAGCCAGGGCTATACCGTCAACAAGCTCCCCGAGATCAAGTACGCGCGGCTGGCCGACGATGTGCTGCCCGGCATCCAGCCCGGTCTGCTCACGTGGACGCACGAGTACGACTATTCGCGCATCGCCTTCAAGTTCACCGAACCGACCATCCGTGACTTCGGGTTCAACGACCCGTTTATCACAAACAAGGAGTTCGGGATCAACCCGAACCAGTCTCCCGGCGATCGCCTTCGGGCCGCGGGTTTCAACGAGCAGGCCTTCAATCGCGCCGACACCCGCCAGGAACTCAGCGGCGTCTTCGATTGGAGCTTCCTCCGCATCAACCCCTTCGTCGTCGGGCGCTTCACCGGCTACGACAAGAAGATCGAGGAGATCAGCGCATTCTCGCCCGATGGCGACAAGCTATACCGCGCCTGGTGGGCCGCGGGCGCACGCTTCAGCACCGAGATCGAGCGCATCGACGACTCCATCGAGTCCTCCTTCTTCGATCTGCACCGCATCCGGCACATCATCACGCCGAGCGCCACGGTCTGGACGGCGTCTTCCACCATCCGCGAAGAGTCATTGCCGATTTACGACGACACCGTTGAAGCACTCGCGACTGGCTCGGCCGTACGCACCGGGGTGAGCAACGTCTGGCAAACCCAGCGCGGCGGCCCGGGTCGCTGGCACTCGGTCGATGTTCTCAAGATCAACACCGACTTCACCTTCGCCACCGCCGATCGCAACACTGACTCCCCCTTTGGCCGCTTCTTTGACAACCGTCCCGAGTATTCATTCCTCGGCAACTACTTCACCGGCGAGGCAACCTGGCAGGCGACCGACGCCGTCGGCCTTGTGTACAGCGTGATCTACGACTTTGACAAGAACCAGACCGCCCGCACCACCGCCGGTGGTGTCATCCAGCATTCGCCCGAGTTCAGCACCTACGCGCAGGTGCGCTACCTCAATCCGCTCAACGCGACGTATGTGGACGCGGGACTCAACTATCAGCTCACCCGCGTGTACAGCGTCGGCACGAGCATGACATACGACACCAACCTGAACGAGATCCAGACCGTGAGCGCGACGCTCCGCCGCCGCTTCCAGGATGCGTCCGTCGGAGTGCGCGTGAATTTCAACTCGATCACCGAAGAAACCAGCGTCGGCGTCGTCTTCGAGCCGCAGGCGACTGTGAACAAGCGGCAGAACGACCAGATCGACCGGCTCCGCAACATTGGGCGGTGATCATGTTGAGTAGTCGGCATTGATGCGGACATACTCCGCGCTCAGGTCACAGCCGAGCATCCAGGATCGCCCGCGACCGTGGCCGACGGTGAGGACGCACTCGACGGGGTCGGCGTTCATCGCGGCGGTGAGCTTGGGGTCGGTCTTGCTCACGCCGGTGGGCACGCCGGCGCGATAGACCTCGACGGGGCCGATGCTGAGCGATGCTTCGGACGTGTCAAACTTCACGCCCGCGTTGCCGGCGGCGGTGACGATGCGGCCCCAGTTGGGGTCTTTGCCGTGGATGGCGCACTTGACGAGCGGGGAATCGACGACGGCGCGGGCCATCATTTCCGCGCTGGCGGCGTCGGCCGCGCCGCGGACTTCGACGCGGA
>JBKJOD010000409.1:0-5081 GCA_046593245.1 Phycisphaerales bacterium | reverse complement strand
CGCCGCGATATCTTCGAGCGGTACATCGGGGAGATCGCGCAGGCGGTCAACGCGCTGAACGGCACGGACGCCAAGAAGCTGTACGAAGCGCTGCACGCGCAGGCGAAAAAACGCACTGCGATCGCGGACCTGGAACTGGATGAGGATGGAAAGACGAAGAAGGGGGATGGCGAGGATCCCGCTGATCAGGAAGGCGTGATTATCGTGGGCGGGCCGGATGCAGGCCCCGCTGGTCTGAATGGCAAGGGTGGCAGGGGCGGCACTGGCGGCTTGCCAGCCAGTGACGAAACGCCACCAACGAAGAAACGATCAAACAAGGACCCCAAAGACGACCCGTTTGCGATCTCCAAGAAAGAAGCCGCGCGGCTGAAAGTGGCCGCGTTGCGAAATGATGATGAGGATCAGCCGAAACTGATCGAGGTCGATTCGGCGAAGCGGCTGGATAAGAAGGGCAAGCCGGAGGTTCGGAAGGAAAAGAGCGCCGCGAAGGATGCGAAGCGGGAACCGAAGGACGTGAAGCCCAGCGCGGAGAAAGCAAGCACGCCGGTGGCGACGGCCGCGGCGGTGGTGGAGAAGAAGCCGAAACCGAAGATGCGGCTGGATCTCAAGACCGGCAAGTACGTGCCGATTGACAACGGACCAGGACTGTTCTAATGACTACTCCCCCACTCACGCCGGACCGGGCACAAGCGTTCGCCACATCGTGGTACGCCGCGTGGAACGCCCACGACATCGATGCGATCATGTCGCACTACGCACCGGAGATCGAGCATTCATCGCCGTTCATCAAGCGATACAACGGGACGGATGATCTCTCGATCAAGGGGATCCAGAGCGTGCGTGACTACTTCGCGCGGGCTCTGCAACGAAACCCCACGCTGCGGTTTGATCCGATGCATGTGACGACGGGGCTGGAGAGCGTGCTGTTGGTGTATCGACGGATGACCGGCGATCTGGCCGGAGAGGTGTTCTTT
Organism: Phycisphaerales bacterium; assembly: GCA_046593245.1. Classification (GTDB taxonomy): domain Bacteria; phylum Planctomycetota; class Phycisphaerae; order Phycisphaerales; family UBA1924; genus UBA4658. The sequence goes on along the minus strand of JBKJOD010000409.1, from coordinate 4,107 downwards.
CTGACCGGGGCGGGAAAGGTCGTGCGTTCGGTGTCGCATTACGGATGAGAACAAAGGATGATTTCGCACGCGGCCCGCTTCAACCGGCCCGCGTGCTGATGCGAAGGAGCTATCGAGTATGGCAAAGACGAAGCCGGTGATCACGGCGCGGATGAAGGAACGCGACAAGGCGACGCTGGGAAAGCTCGTCGGTCTGGCGGACGATGTGGCGAAGAAAACCTTCGCGGGCAAGGAGCCGAAGGTCGAGATTCCGCTGCGCACCAAAAGCAATACGACATGGAGCAAGAAGCAGCGCGTCTTGCAAATGGGCGATGCCACGGCCGAGCGGGAGCTGTTCAACCTGAACCAGGCCAAGCAGTTCATGCAGACGATGCTGCACGCCTCCACGATCAAGGACTTGGTCGAGGCCCAGAAGACCAGCTCGCTCCGTGGCGTGTTTTACAAAGCCAAGCACACCGTGGCAGGCACGAAGGAAAACACCTTCGAGGCGCAGGATGAGAGCGACCCGATCCTGGAGGATCTGGAGGTCACGCTCGGCGCGCTGCGAGAAGAACTGCACATCTTCGCGGAAAACCGCGGCTCGCTCGTTGGCAACATCACGCTGACGGACAAAGGCGACGACATCGACTGCCGGCGTATGGGCAGCGGCGGATACGCGATTCCGTCAATCGTCGAGCCGGACATCATCCAGTTCAAGAAGTGCGAGGCGAAGTTCGTCCTGCATGTCGAAAAGGGAACGGTCTGGAACCGTTTCAATGAGGATCGCTTCTGGGAGGAGAACAACTGCATTCTGATGCACGGGGCGGGCCAGCCGCCGCGCGGCGTGCGGCGGCTGTTGCAGCGCTTCAACCAGGAACTCAAGCTTCCGATCATCTGCCTGCTGGATTGCGATCCGTGGGGACACTACATCTACAGCGTCATCAAGCAGGGCTCGATCTCGCTGGCGTTCGAGTCGTCGCGGCTGGCGATTCCGGATGCGAAGTTCCTGGGCATCCGCGCCAAGGACTACAAAGAGTGCGATCTGCCCGACGCGGTGAAGATCTCGCTCAACGACAACGACATCAAGCGTGCGGGCGAGATCATGGCGTATCCCTGGTTCGCCGAGGACAAGCGGTGGAAAAAGGAGATCGAGTTGCTCCTCAGCAACGGCTTCAAGATGGAAGTCGAGTCGCTGATCACCAAGGACATCTCGTATGTCACCGAAGAATATGTGCCGCAGCGGCTGAAGGCGAAGGATTGGCTGGATTGATGGAGTTCGGCGGATTCGTCGTGGAGACCACTCATGGATGTGAACGCCAGACGAGCACTCGGGGAAGCCGCGGCGAAGGCGGGGGCCGAGGGTCGCATCGACGAAGCGCGGCGAGGGTTTGCCGCTGCGCTCGCGGGGGATGTGCGCGATGTCCAAGTGTTGTTTCTCGGGTTTCAGTTCCACTTCCGCGCAGGTGAGTACGACCAGGCGCAGCGACTGGTGGAGCAGCGGCTGGATCTCCTCGGACGCGGTACGCGCTCCGGCGATGTCGCGCGTGCGTTCGCGAATCTCTCGCTGATCCACACGTTTCGCGGGACCTTGGATGAAGCCGAGCGTGCCGCGGAGATGGCGATTCGCGTGGCGAAAGAGATCGGGCACGAATACGAAGAATCGCGCGGTCTGCACAATCTGGCGATGGTGCATGAGAAGCGGGGCGATCTTGAACACGCTGAGTCGATCTATCGGGAGGCGCTCGTGATCGCGGAGCGGATCGGGGCGGATGATCTGGCCGCGTCCAAACTCGCAAATCTGGGGGACATCGCTTTGTTGCGGGGCATGACAGATGAGGCACGCGAACTCTGGTCGCGAGCCGTTCTGCTCTTTGAGCGGCTCGGGCAGGGGAAGCATGCTCGGGAGTATGCGGAGAAGATTCTCACACTTGACGTGGGGCAAAAAGAAAACTGACCGCCTAAAGGGCGGTCAGTGACGGTACCTGGAAACAGCAATTATCCTCTAGATTTGCTCGCCCCCTCACCTATACTCGCTCATCCCGGGCGTGCCACTACTTCTTCGTCTGGATCGGCTTGTACGCCAGCCCAAGCTGCTCGAAGAAGAATCCGTATGTGTCCACGCTCTGCTCGATGCGCGCCGCCAGCGGCGTGCCCATGCCGTGGCCGGTGTTGCCGCTGGTGCGGAGAAGCGTGATGCCTTCCGGGTTCGCGGCCTGCAACCGCGCCGTGAACTTGCGGCTCTGCATCGGATCGACGCGCGGGTCGTTGGCACCGGTCAGCATCAGGAGCGCGGGATACCTGGTGCCATCGGTGACATGGTGGTACGGGGAATAGGCGTACAGGGCCTTGAACTGATCGGTGTTCTTGACGGTGCCAAACTCTGTAATGTTGAACTCACCGTTACTGGAAAGCTCCACGCGGAGCATGTCGTAGATGCCGACGCTCGAGACCACGGCCTTGAACATCTCAGGGTGCTGCGTGAGCGTCGCGCCCATCAGCAGGCCACCGTTTGAGCCGCCGAAGATGCCGAGTTTCGGCGTGCTTGTCCAGTGCTGATCCACCATGAACTTGCACGCGGCGTAGAAGTCATCAAACACATTCTGCTTGTTGAGCAGGTTGCCCTTGAGGTGCCATTGCTCGCCGTATTCGCCGCCGCCGCGGATGTTGGCGACGACGAAGATGCCGCCCTGTTCCACCCAGCAGATGCGGCGCGGCGAGAAGCCGGGTGCCTCGTTGACTCCATAGCCGCCGTAGCCCCAGACAATGGTCGGGTGGCCGCCGGACTTGGCGTCGGGCGCGATATCGGCACGCATGATGATATTAATGGGCACCTTGGTGCCGTCCTTGCTGATTGCGAAGTCGCGCTTCACAGTGAGCGGCGGCACGCCGGGGGGAGGCGTGACAGCCATGGCGGTGCGAACACTGCCGCCGCCCGTCTCGGTCGCCTGATAGCGGAAGTAGGCCGAGGGTTCGATAAACGACGAGATCGAGAATGCGAGATCGTCGGTTTTGACCGCGTCAAAGGGCTCAACACCGCCGATGGTGGAGACATCCATGAGCGGCACGCCGCCGATCTCACGTCCTGCGTGGTCGAAGCCGCGCAGGTCGTTGGGGCCGCCGATCTGGTACAGCACATACACGCGGCTCTTGGTGATCCAGAGGCCGTTGCGCTCCGAGAAGGCGGTCTCGATCGAAGCATCTTTCTGCTCGGCGATAATGATTTTTGCACTCGCGAGCGCGGGCGCCGCATCGAACGCCAGCGGGAGACGGAGCACCTTACCCATCGGAGCATCTTTGCGGCTCACCAGATACGCCGCCGAATCCGGTCCGAACTTTGCTTCAACAATGCGATCGTCCCACTTGGTCAGTCGCGTCCACGCACGCTTGTTGTCGGGGTCGGACTTGCTGTTCAGGCAGCGGAGGTCCTGGATGAACTCTCCGCCGTCGCCGTTCTGCACGTTCGCCAGCACCCAGTTGCCATCGGGGCTGACTTCAAGGGCGATCTCGGCGATCTTCGGATAGTCCTTGCCGGTCTCGTAGATGTCCTTGTCCGTCGAAGAGCCCATCGCGTGGAACCAGACCTGCGTGTAAAAAGCCATGTCCTTCTCGGGGCGCTCACCGTCGCGCGGGTAGCGCGTGTAGAAGAAGCCGCGGCTATCGGTGGTCCACGCCATCGAGCCCCCGGCGGTGCCGCCGTTGACGCGCGGGACCATGTCGGATTTCAGTTCGGTGCCATCGGCGACGTTATAGATGTGAACATTACCGGATTCAGAGCCGCCCTCGGAGAGCGAGACCGCGAGATACTTGCCATCTGGAGAGGGAACGAACCAGTCGAAGGCCGTGTGGCCTTCTTTGTCCAGAGTGTTGGGATCAATGATGACGCGCTCACTCTTGAGATCGTCCATCGACTTGAGCACGACAATCAGCGGCTGCTGCTTCGGGGGCTGGTTCTTGGATGCAAAGATCAGCCCGGCAACGGGTTTCACGGCGTGATACTCAACACCGACACTGTTCTCAAGCTCGGTGAGCCGGGCGCGGAGGGCGGGTGCGCAGGCGATTTTGTCCAGCATCGATCGGGCATAGACGTTCTGCCGCTCTGACCAGTCCTGCACGGACTTGTCGTTCCAG
>JBKJOD010000335.1:0-8975 GCA_046593245.1 Phycisphaerales bacterium | reverse complement strand
GCAGCCGCCGAGCCACATCGCGGCCACACCCAGCACGATCAACACCATCAGTCGCGTCGCTGTCATGCGCATAGCAAAGCACATCCGGAGCCGGAGGGCAAGTCCAGGCGAGATCGGCGTGCTTGTGAGAGATGTCGAATAGGAACGAACGTGAAGTGAAACGAAAGTGGCCGGCACGTTGGTTGACGGCACTTCGCACCATTAGTCGCGTTTTGTTCGCTTAACGGCACTTCGCCATCGAACGGCGAGCACGATCGCAAGCACCACGCCTAGAAGAATGAAGAGTACGCCTCCGGCCAACATGCGCAGAGCCGAGTCGGCGGCGTCGCTTCGCGAGCCGGATGACTCTCCGCCCGCGCTCGAGATAATCGCCACGCCCGCAGCAATCGCCATCAGCGGAAATGCAAAGGCGAGGATCCGAGCAAGTCCGGGGCGCATGGTGCGAAGGTACTCGACGCGGGAGAGAACGTCAACGAATGACTGATCCACATCGCGAAACAGCGGGAAGCCATGGACCAAGTTTTTTGCCCTGACGTGGTACTTCAATCGTTCACCCACTGGTGGGCTAGCCGCCAGTGCCACGCTGCCAAAACCGCTCATACCCTTCCCACATGTTCGGCTCCCATCTTTCCATCGCCGGTTCCATGGTCAACGCTCTCAACGAAGCCGAGGGGCTGCGGATGGACACAGTGCAGGTCTTTACCAAGAACCAGCAGCAGTGGTCTGCCAAACCGCTGGACCCTGGGATGGTTCGGGAGTGGCACGCCAAGGTCGCCTCGCTTGGGTGGCAGGATCGCACGGTCTCGCACGCCTCATACCTCATCAATCTGGGCTCGCCCGATGATGTTCTCTGGAAGAAGTCCATCGACGCGATGGTGGATGAGATCGAGCGGTGTCAGACGCTCGGAATTCCGTTTCTCGTCCACCATCCCGGCGCGTTCACGACCTCCACACGCGAGGAGGGATTGGCTCGCATCGCCAAGGCGTATCGAGAACTCTGCGCACGGACGAAGGGCTCCACCGTTGTTTCCCTGCTGGAAAACACCGTCGGCGGCGGCTCCAACCTCGGGCGCGAGTTCGAGGAGATCGCCACCCTGCGCGACATGATCCTCACCGAAACCAGCCAGCCCGCGCGGCTGGGCGTCTGCTTCGACACCTGCCACGCCCACGCCGGGGGCTACGACCTTTCCACTATCCCATCCGCCACCGCCGCGCTGAACGAGTTTGATCGCATCGTCGGACTCAAGTGGATCCGCGTCCTGCACCTGAATGACTCCAAGGGCAAGCACGGCAGCAAGCTGGATCGCCACGAGCACATCGGACAGGGCACCATCGGCGATGCCGGCTTCAAAGTCGTCGTCACCCGTCCGGAGTTCGCCGACATCCCAAAGATCCTCGAAACGCCAAAGGGCGATTCGGACAATGGGATGCCTTGGGACACCCTGAACCTGCGCCGATTGTGGACATTTCAGAATCGCAAGCCGATAGAACAACCACAACCGGGGAGTCCGAAGGCCCGAACCAAGCCGAAGCCAGCGGCCAAACCCGCTCCCAAGCCGCGTCGGGCCGCACTTCGGAAGTAGTTCGGCTATTCTCACCCCCTTCACTCAGGACGAACCCGCCCTAACTCCGGGGCGGGACGATGAGGGTCAACGGATGCGAGGACGCATGACGAGGAATCGACTGACGCTGGGCCTTTCACTCTGCACCGCCGCGGCCATGCTCGGCGCGTGCGAGAACAACGGCGGCAAGGCGCGGACATCCGAGAAGCCGACGGTGAAGAACACCGAGACATCCGCGGCCGCCGTGGGCCACGTCTCCGTGGCCGAGGAAGCCATCCGCAACGGCGACCTGGAGAAAGCCCTCGCCGAGTTCGCCAAGGCGATCGAGATCAATCCGAACATGACCTCCGCCCACCTCGGGATGGCGGACATCTACCGGATGCAGAATGACTATGGCCGCGCCGAGCAGCGCTACGCCAAGGCGGCCTCGCTCGAACCCAAGAACTTTGACGCCCAGTACTTCCACGGCCTGATGCTGCACCTGCTGGATCGACTGCCCGACGCGATCCAGGCGTACATCCGCGCGTTGAACCTGCGCCCCAATGACTTCAAGGCCAACCTGAACGTCGCAACCGCGTACTACCAGCTTGATGAAAACTCGCAGGCGTTGCCATACGCGAAACGCGCTGTCGAGCTGAACCCGCAGGATGGTCCGGCCCGTTTCAATCTCGGTGCGATCTACGCCGCGCTGAATCGCCACGGCGACGCCGTCCGCGAATATCAACAGGCCGCCGAGTTCATGCAGCTCACCCCCCCGCTGCTGCTGAACCTTGCAGACTCGCTGGCGAAGCTCGATCGGTATGAGGAAATGTCCAACGCGCTGACGCAAGCAATCAAGAACGATCCCTCGGCCATCGCGCACGAGCGCCTCGGCTTCGCCCGTTTCCGCATGGGGCAATACGACGCATCGAAGCAGTCCTTTGCATCCGCGCTGAAACTCGACGCGGACTACTACCCGGCCCTGAACGGCATGGGTGTCTGCCGCCTGAACGACTGGATCCGCTCCAGCCGCCAGGACTCCAAGGCCAAGGAAGAGGGCATGGCCCAGCTCCGTCGCTCGCTACAAATCAACCGCGACCAGCCGCAGATTCTGGAGATTCTGACGCGGTATGGGCGGTAGTTTTCACTCGACTCGCCTTTGGGTACGCCACGCTCCGCGTGGCGTTTTCTTTTCCTGAATTACACAAGTTCGTAGAGATGCGCAACGCGGAGCGTGGCGGTACCCAGATCGCATCCATACGCTTGCTCCCATGCCCTCGCCCAAACTCCTCGAAGCGTTCCAGACTCCCTCCGATACGCCATTCGTCATCGAGCATGTGAACGAAGAGTTCACCTCCGTCTGCCCCGTCACGGGCCATCCGGACTTCGGCAGCATCACGCTGCGCTATCAACCCGCGCCCGCCAAGTCCGCCGCGGGCAAACGCGGCTGTGTCGAGCTTAAATCCCTCAAGCTCTACTACCAGTCTTTCCGCAACGAGGGCATCTACTACGAGCAAGTCACCAACACGATCCGCGATGATCTCGTCGCGCTCACAAAGCCCATCTGGTTGCAGGTCATCACCGACTGGCGCGGGCGCGGCGGCATCCGCTCCGTCATCCGCGCCGATCACGGCAAGGTTCCCGCACAGTTTTTGGGCCGCTGATTTCGCGGCATGGGCTTACTTCCCTATTTTCCGTGGTGGCACGGCTCTCCGAGCCGTGTTCGGGCCGCCGCGGCCCGAATGCCTTTGAGTTTCAATAAGACTGAAAGGTCATCGCAAAGCACAGATCGCTCGCATGGGCTCGAAAGCCCATGCCACACCCAAGATCCTGCCCGATTCCCCGAATCCCGGCTAATTCCGTGGAACCCGGACCGACCCCGTCCGTCTATAGAATGAGAGCACGCTGCGCCACCGATGCGGCCGCAGGGACCGGGGGTTTACGAATCACAGGAGCGGTCATGCGCACACTCTCTTCCATCACGCTCGCCGCGACCGCGCTGCTCGCCATCTCCGCAACCAGTATTGCACGCGATCCCCAGCCGCCGAGCAAACCATCCGATGGACACCCGATCGCGCCCGCGTCTGCCGCAGCGGACTGGCTCACCAACCTCGTGCCCGATCCCGGCTCGCCGGAGCAAAGGGCGTACACGCAGCGGATGAAGACCAGGGCGCAGCAGGAGCGCGACCTCAAGAAGCTCCGCGCCACGTACTTCCGCGCCACCAAGAACACGGAGATGCGTCAGGTCGGCATCAGCAAGCTCCGCGAGTACACCGACGCGGCGATCTTCCCCTCGCTCATCAACATCTTTCAAGGCGAGGGTACCGATGCCGAGACCGCCGTGCTGGATCATCTCCGTGATCTGAAGACCGACGAGGCCGACGCGACCATCACGTGGGCGGCCGTTTTCGGCAAGGAAAAAACCTTTCGCGATGCCGCGACCAAGCGGCTACTGGCTCGTGTGAAAGAGACCGGAGAGGTGACCAATCGTGTGAAGTGGCCGATCTCGCTCGCGCTCCGCGACACGGCAAACAGCACCGTCGCCGCCGGAGCCGAGCTTGCCAGCACGCTGAAGCTGTACGAAGCGATCCCGATGCTCATCAATGCGCAGGTGGTCGGCGGGGCTGGTCCACCCTCACGCGCAGACGATGGCGGCGACGCCGCCCTCGCGTACATACTTGTCGGCAAGCAACAGGCGTTTGTCTCCGGGCTTACGCCCGTCGTCGGCGACAACGCAGTGGCGTTCAACCCGCAGCTCTCCGTCATCACTGAGGGCGTCGTCCTCCGCGTCATCGACGCAGTGGTCATCACCTATCGCACCGAAGTAAACGCATCGCTCATCGCGCTCTCCACCCAGGGCTTTGGCGGTCAGTCCACCGCCCACTTCGGCTGGGACCAGAAGGCCTGGCGCGAGTGGTACGCCCGCGAGTTTGTTCCGTATCGACGCAAGGCCGACGCCGAACTCGCCGCGGCCGCAACTGTGAAGCCCGCCGATAGCACTGTTCCCGCAACCGCCGCCAAGCCCTAAGGCATCACATGATCGCCGAGTGATCTTTTGGGCACTTCCTTCGAGGAAACCGCGATCACCGAGGCCATCGCCACGCCATCGGTGTGGCTGAGCGAGAGGTGCCACTCGTCGATCTTGTGATGCCACGCAAGCTGCGCCGCGACACCCGCTACCGCCAGTATCGGCCGCCCGCCCGCCTCATGGCGCACGCTGAAGTCCGTCCAAGTGATCCCGGCAGTCAACCCTGTGCCCAATGCCTTCATTGCGGCCTCTTTGGCCGCGAATCTGGCCGCGATGTGCTCCGCGTAGCGACGGCCGCCCTCGCCGTGGAAGCGTTCCTCCGGCGTGAAGCAGCGTTCCAGGAAGCGATCCGAGTGATCGTCCAACATGCGTTGGATGCGGTCGATCTCGACGACATCGATGCCATGTCCGTAGATGCGCATGGGCGATGGTATGGCCCGCGCAGACTACCGCTTCCTCGACGGCTTCTTGGCGCTCTTGGATGCCGACGACGGCTTGGCATCCGCCCTTACCGGCGCGGGCTTCTCCGCCGCGGGCGCGGGCTTGGTCTCCGGCGCGCTTTTGACATCGCCCGTCGGCTTGGCGTCGGGCTTCACATCGGTCTTCGCGTCTGTTTTCCCATCGGGCTTCGAATCTGGCTTGGCGTCGGGCTTCGCCTGTTCCGCGGGCTTGTCAGCGTCCGCCGACTTCTTGTATGACTCCGAGCGATAGTCCGTCTGGTAGAACCCGGAGCCCTTGAAGATCACCGCCGCGCCGATGCCGATCAGCCGCTCCAGTGCGTTCTTCCCGCACGCGGGGCACTTCTTCAGCGGCTTGTCCTTCATGGACTGAAACTGCTCGAACGTGTGCGAGCAGGCGTTGCATTTGTAGTCGTAGGTTGGCATGGGGGGGGGCAAATCGCAAATGGCATATCGAAAATCGCAAATAAAGAACGAGAGGCGAACTACTCGTCCAGATTGAACTCGCCGAGATCGTTGGGCCTGCCGAAGTTCTCGGTCTGCGGAGCCGACGGCGCGACCGCCACCTTCGCTGAACGTATCACCCGATCACCCATCGCGTATCCGGGTTGGAACGTTGCGCTCACATGCCCGGGGCGAACACCCTCAACCGTCTGCTGCGTGATCGCGGAGTGCCGATTGGGATCAAACTCATCATCCGGCTTCGGGTTCAGCACCGTCACGCCATGATTCTCCAGCACGCGGAGCAGTTCCGCGCGGATCACCTGCACTCCGTGCAGGATCTTCTTGGATGCCTCATCGGATGCCTGCTGGGTGAGCGCGAGATCGAAGTGGTCCAGCACGGGCAGCACGCTCATCAGCACGCTGGTGGTCCCCTGCTTCTTCGCCTCGTGCTCGTTCTGCAGGGCGCGGCGCTGGTAGTTCTGGAAGTCCGCGAGCGCACGCTTCCACTGCATCACTGCCTCATCGCGCTCCTGCGAAAGCCGGAGCACCTGCGCGTGCATGTCCTCATCGTGGCCGGGCAGTGCGTCTCCGCCGCCCGCGCTTCCGGATGCGTCCGGCGACTCCGGCGCATTGTCTGGTTGTGGCTTTCTGTTGAACATGGTTGGTATTTCCGCCGTTTCTACGCGGCGTCTTGGCCGCGTGATCGTTGTTGAAGTGTCTTAGCCCTTGCCCCGCAGTGATTCCCGAACCGAATCGAAGAACCCTTTCTTCGGCGCGGCGACATTCATGTTCTCCGTCGCCGCGTAGTCCCGCAGAATTTTCTCCTGCTCGGGAGTCATCTTCCTGGGAATCTCAATCGTCGCCACCACCACCAGATCGCCACGCGCGCCGCTGCGCAGGTCGGGCAGTCCGGCATCATCCACTCGGAAGAGCGCGGCGTGCTGCGTGCCGCGCGGCACCGTGACCGTGTGTTTCCCGTCCAGAGTCGGAACCTCAATATCCGCGCCGATCGCGGCCTGCGCGAACGAGATCGGCATTTCCAGCACCAGATGGTCCCCCTCGCGTTTGAATCGTTTGTGCTCCTGCACGCGCACCACAACGTGCAGATCGCCGCGCACGCCTTGGCCGTTGCTGGATGCCTCCGGCGGGGGCGGCTCACCCTCGCCGCGTACCCGCACCGCCTGACCGTCGTGGATGCCGGCGGGAACTCGCACCGCGATCGTGCGTTTCTTGGGCACCCGCCCCTTGCCGCGGCAGCCGTCGCAGAACTCCTTCACCACCTGACCTCGCCCAGCGCACGCCGGACACGCGACAACCATGCGGAACATGCCGCCCATTCCCGACTGCTGCACTTTGCCGTGCCCGCCGCAGGTCTGGCAGGTCGTGGGCTTGGTGCCCGGCTTCGCACCCGAGCCGGCGCACTTCTCGCAGACATCCATGCGAGTGAACTCGACCTGTTCTTCAACACCGCTGAGGACTTCCTCCAGCGTGATCGAGACCTCAGTCTCCAGGTCATACCCGCGGGCGGGCCCGCCTCCGCCGCGCCGACCGCCGCCCATGCCGCCCCCGGCGAAGATGTCGTTGAACATCGAGAAGATGTCCTCGACGTTCATCCGCGTGAAGTCGTGCGTCGCCGTGCCGCCGCCGCCGCGTTTGAGCCCCTCGTGACCATACTGGTCGTACACCTTGCGTTTGTTTTCGTCGGAAAGCACCTCGTACGCCTGGGCGCACTCCTTGAACTTGACTTCGGCCTCGGCATCACCCGGATTGCGATCCGGGTGGTACTTCATCGCCATGCGGCGATAGGCGCGCTTGACCTCTTCGCCGTCGGCGGACTTGTCGATTGAGAGCACTTCGTAGTAATCGCGCGTGACTGATGCCATGCGTTAGTCCGCCTCAATGCTGTCATGAGCAATATTGATCGCTGTCGCACCGTCGAGCATCTCGTCGCTGTACTCGTCGAAATACGCCCCTTGAACACACTCGGCGAGCACTGCGGAAGCCGCCGTGGCGGCGTGTGATTCGGTGATATTCGATCCGAAGATGAAGCTCACCACCACGTCATTCCCATCGGGCAGCTTCACGCCAAGCTGCTTCGCGACCGGCTTGGCATCTTCCACCATGCACTCAAAGCCGCTCTTCTCACCCTTGTATCGCGCGCCCAGAAATCCCGACTGCGACTTCCACTCGAATGGATCGAGCACGAGATCGAAGCCCGCTTTCTTGATCGCGGCCTGCCACGCCTCCCGCGTCGGGAGCGAGGATTTCTTACAACTGACGTAGAGAGTGACGCTCATGGAAGACCTCAGTAGAAGCTCGTGTCTTGCAATCGCGTCGCCGGACTTTCGACCGGCGACGCGGGAGAATCAGTAAGAATCAGTTCACCGCGCCGGCGACCGCCTTCTCGTCGTCCTTTAGCTCGGAGACGAGACAGTTGGTGGTGAGCATCAGCCCGGCGACGCTCGCCGCGTTGATGAGCGCAGTCTTGGCGACCAGCGCGGGATCGATAATCCCCGCCTTGACAAGATCGACATACTCGCCGGTCGCGGCGTTGTAGCCGAACCCGTTGCCGCCGACACCGCCCTCTTTCACCTTCTCAACCACGAGATCGCCATCGACCCCGGCGTTGTCGGCGATCTGATACACGCAGCTCTCGACCGCCTTGGAGACGATGTCGTAGCCGAACTGCTCATCGCCCTTGGCCTTTTTGCGGGCATCGGCGATTGCCTTCTGGGTGCGGAGCAGCGCGACGCCGCCGCCGGGGACGTAGCCCTCCTTGGCGGCCGCGCGGGTGGCGTGCAGGGCGTCGTCCACGCGGTCCTTCTTCTCCTTCATGGCCGTTTCGGTGGCCGCGCCGACGTGGATGATCGCCACGCCGCCGGTGAGCTTGGCCAGACGCTCCATGAGCTTCTCGCGGTCGTAATCGGAAGTGCTCTTGTCATGCTGGGCCTTGATCTGGCCCGCGCGGGCCTCAATATCCTTCTTCTTGCCCGCGCCCTCGATAATGGTCGTGTTATCCTTGTCGATCACGACCTTCTTCGCCGTGCCCAGCTCGGAGAGCTCGATGGAGTCCAGCGACTGGCCGACATCCTCGGAGAAGAACGTGCCGCCTGTGAGCACCGCGATATCGCCGAGCATCGCCTTGCGACGGTCGCCGAAGCCCGGGGCCTTGACGGCGCAGATCTTGATGGTGCCGCGGAGACGGTTAACAACGAGCGCGGCGAGCGCCTCGTTCTCCACCTCTTCGGCGATGATCAGCAGCGGCGCGCTGCCGACGGCCACCTTGTTCAGCAGCGGGAGCAGGTCTGTCAGATTCGCGATCTTCTTCTCGTAGATGAGAATCTTGCAGTCCTCAAGCACGCACTCAGCGGTCTTGGGGTTGTTCAGGAAGTACGGGGAGATGTAGCCCTTGTCGAACTGCATGCCCTCGACGTAGTTCAGCGTGGTCTCGGCGCTCTTGCCTTCCTCGACTTCGACAACGCCCTCGGCGCCGACCTTGTCGAT
>JBKJOD010000304.1:0-3042 GCA_046593245.1 Phycisphaerales bacterium | reverse complement strand
CTTCGAGCCGCCCTTGCCGACACACCGGTGGTGGTCATCCACGGTGCTCGCCAAGGGCGGCTCGAAGCTGGATTTCAGCGTGGCGGGAGTGCATGGCTGAATATTGGCCATTTGGTGGTTGAAAATCAACCAGATAGTGGATGAATTATGGTCATTTGGTGGTCAATAATCAACCATTTGGTGGTTGATTTCATGAATATGCTGTAAGTGGCTGCTATTTAAGCATTTACGTCGGGCGCATTGCCCGGACCCAGTCCGGCAGGCGGATGACGGGTTTGAGGACCACGTTCACGGCCGGGCGCGTGGGGGTGGCGCGGGGCGTTGTGGGATCGAGGCGGGTGGCGGCGATCTGGACGAAGGCGCCGTCGATGACGCCGCCGCGTTCGACCTTGATGGAGGGGGCGTGGAGCTGGCCTTTCACGCGGGCCTTGGCACCGACGTAGATCTGGCCAGCGGAGATGAGGATGCCCTCGGCCTCGCCGTGGACGTCGATGCCCTGGCTGGCTTCAACGAGGGGGGCGACGAGCTGGGCTTTGGCCTGGACGGTGACGCGGCCGCAGGTTTGGAGTTTGCTGGTCCAGCAGATGCCCTTGATGAGCATGTCATCCAGACCGACGCGTTTGTAGCACCAGGGGCAGGAGATGCTCATAGCGCGCGGGGGGACATCAAAGAGCTGGCGGCAGTGGTAACACTGCACGGTGCGAGGCGCGGATTGATCGCGCATGCGCGGGCTCCGGGGGAAGGGACCGAGGGAAGCAGGGATCGAGGGAACAAGTGGATGTGGGATCGAGGTGGAAAAGCCGGGTCAGAGATGATCCCACGACTCCTTGATCCCTTGATCCCACGATCTCTTGATCCCACAACTCCTTGATCCCATCCAAATCTCAGTCTTCGGTGCCGTTTTCGACGGGGCGGCGGGAACCGGCGAGGCGGGCTTCGAGGCCGGCGAGGGTGGACTCGAGTTCGGTGGGCTTGTTGATCACGGGAGATCCGGCCTCGCGGGAGCGGCGGGCGGCGTCGCCGCTGGCGACGACGGGGCGGGCTCCTTTGACGGCGTCGGCACCGACGCGGCAATTGCCGGAGAAGGATGCGCCCTCCATGACGACAAGGGTGGTGGCGGTGATGTCACCCACGACGCGGGCCTTGGCGTTGAGCTGGACGCGCTCGCGGGCCAGGACGTCGCCCTCGATGAGGCCATCGACGATGACGGTGACACCTTCGACGGCGGCCTTGCAGGCGGCGCCCTCGCCGATCTGGATCTCGCCCTTGGCGATGACGCGGCCCTCGAAGGTGCCGAGGATGCGAGCGGTGGACTCAAAGACCATCTCGCCCTTGATGTGCGTGTCGGGCCCGATGACGGTGGTGGTGCGGGTGGTGTCGGCCATGGTGGTGTACCTCGTACAGACGGACTGTTGATGGAAGCTGTGATGGCCGGTGCCGGCGCGCTGAGACAGCGGTGGCCGGAGGGGCCGTGGAACGACGGTTCTGGGCTTGCGGGGCGTTCCACGCCACGGAGCACTTGAAAGAAACTCCGATGCTTGCGCTGCGGGACTCCGCCGCGAGCGATACAAGCCGGACCGTTGGGATCATCGGACGATCCGACGGGTGACTTTGACTTTCTCGGACGAGCCGAGAACTAAAATGTGAAAAAATGGTGGATTCGTACGCCATGCGTACGGATTTCGCACGCGAATAGCGGGTGCAATCAATGAAAAGTGAGGTCTATTTGCCGCTGGGCGACGCGGCGGCGGCGGCGTTGGTGGCTTCAACGGCCAGATCGGAGACGGAGGCGGGCGGGGAGTTGGCGATGCTCGGGGGTTTATTGGCGAGAATCAGAGGCATGAATCAGTTGTCGGACTCGATGACGCGGGTGGTGGAATCGAAACGCCAGCCGTGGGTGTTCGCGCCGGCGGGGGGGCCGTCGATACGAACACGGGCGCGGCCGTTTACGGGATTGCGCGGGATCTCGCGGATATAGGGACCGTAGAGAAGATTGGCGCCATAGGTGCCCGCGGCGTCGCTGGTCTTCGTGAGCCGCTTGGCGAAGGTGAGTTCGTCGGTGTTAATAGCACCCGTGGTTTCATGGGCCGGAGTGCGATCCTCGTGCTCGGCGGCGTAGTGCGCGATTGCTTTTTCGAGAGCGACGATGTCGGCGGCGGATGCGCTGATGACGGAGGTCGTGGATGCGGAGGAGAATCGCGGGAGGGCGATGGCGGCGATGATGGCGATGATGACAGCCACGATCACCAGTTCGATGAGCGAGAACGCGGAGGCGCGGCGGAGTTGGAAGCGACCGATCGGCAGGGCGTCACACACACGTTGATGCCGAGATGGATGCGGCGATATGCCCCATACATCCGGCAATGGCGAACTCAGTAGTCGATCGGCTGTTCCCGCTTTTTATTCAAGCGGGATACTCAACCCGGGGGTAAAGCGGGACGGGTTGGGGGGGCCAGACGAGCGGGAGTGCGTGTCGCGGGCATGAGAAAGGACATTGCGGCCATGGATGTCCCGTAGTTGGAGGTCCGCGTAAACACTCGATCATTCCAGGAGCCATCGGCGAGCTGGACCGAGAACAGGAGTTCGTCGAGACGACGGCGATACTCCTGGCGGTCCTGGTCGCGGGCGCCTTTGGGGAGCAACTCGATGGCTTGAGCGCAGTAGTAGTGGGCGTAGTAGAAGTAGTACGGGGCGATGTTGTACGGCCCCGCGTGGGTATTGGGTTTGGCGCGGCGCTGGTCGAGCCATGTCCAGTGGGCGAGGAAGGCGTCGATGGCGGCGCGGATGCGGGCTTGATCGGAACGGCCGCCCAGGTAGAGGGTGACTTCGCCGACGAGCATGCGGCCGACCGCGCCCGGGATGGCTTCGGGGCGTTCAGGGTTCTGGGCTTTTTCCGCGGCGTAGGCGAAGGAGCCGGTGGAGCCACGGCAGCGTTCGAGGGCATCGAGGGCGCGGGTGATCATGCCCTCATCCACCTCGTAGCCGTTCTTGCGTGCCTCGAAGAGTGCTTGCAGGGTGGGACCGGTCATGAAGGGCGAGGAG